>JABMSC010000139.1 GCA_013204685.1 Candidatus Omnitrophota bacterium
ACTCTATTCGAATAACCCCATTCGTTGTCATACCATCCAATAACTTTTACCATTGTCTTTCCAATGGTCATAGTTGAAAGTGCATCAAAAATACATGAATGAGGGTTACCGATCATATCAAATGATACCAGCGGTTCATCGCAATATTCCATGATACCTTTAAGGTCAGATTCTGAAGCTTTTTTCATGGCTTCATTTACAGCCTCGGCCGTAACTTCTTTTTCGGTCCGGGCAACGAAATCCACGATGGAAGCATCCTTAACGGGTACTCTCATGGCCATACCGTTCAGCTTACCGTTAAGTTCGGGTATGATCTTTCCTACGGCTTTAGCGGCGCCTGTGGTTGTCGGTATTATGCTCACAGCTGCTGCGCGTGCTCTCCTCAGGTCAGAATGAGGAAGATCCAGTATGCTCTGATCATTCGTATAGGCATGTACTGTTGTCATAAGTCCGTCTTTAAGACCAAAATTATCGTTCAGAACCTTGACCATAGGGGCCAGGCAATTCGTCGTACAGGACGCATTGGATACTATCTGATCCGCATCTCTTAATGCTTCGTCATTCACGCCCAGGACGATCATATTGTCTATCTCATCCTTGGCAGGGACCGTCAGTATAACTTTTTTCGCTCCGGCTTCAAGATGAAGCGCAACCTTTTCTCTTGTTCTGAAAACACCGGTAGATTCGATAACTACCTGTACCCCTTCCTTTCCCCAGGGAAGTTCGGCAGGATTTTTAATGCTCAATATTTCTATCTCTTTACCGTTAACAACTATAGAAGTGTCTTTAGCTTCAACGGTGCCATTGAATTTACCGTGCACAGAATCATATTTAAGAAGATGCGCCAATGTCTTGGCATCCGTAAGGTCGTTTATCGCAACGACTTCAAATCCGCCTCTTTCCTGCATAATCCTGAAAGCGGCTCTTCCTATTCTTCCAAAACCATTAATGCCTACTTTTACTGCCATTTTCTACCCCTCCTGTTCTTGTTATTACAATCAAAGTGGTACATAAACTTATATGTATTTATACAAATTGAAAGAGTATTATATAATCATAACCCATTACAATCAACAAGTTTTTCATGAAATTTACTTGAAATGCATAAGACCTTGCAAAACAAGGTGTTATGGATATTTTGATGTGTTTTTAGCTGCGGATTTTGATTGATCTATCGGATCTCACTACCCCAGAACGATGCCTTTCCCGGTACGATATCCTTTTAAAAATTCACTTGATGGCATAACCCTCTTACCTTCCATCTGCAGTTTATTGATTTTTATAGCCCCGTCACCGGTTTTAACGATAAATTCATTTTTATCACAAATTGTGCCCGGGGCTAAAGCTTCGGTAATATTATTGGCATCTTCCGCTTCCAATATTTTTAATGTTTTTCCCTCAAGATAAGTAAAAGCAACCGGCCACGGTTTAAGACCTTTTGTTTTACAGATAATCCTTGAAGAGGTCAGCGACCAATCGATTTGACCGTCCTCTTTTTTAAGTTTCGGGGCATATGATGCTGCGCTTTCATCCTGAGGTGAAAAAGATTCAGTGCCGGATTCGATCTCTTCTAACGCTTTTATTAATAGTTCGACCCCTTTGAGTGAAAGTTTATCCAAAAGAACCTCAGCATCATCTTCCTTCGCAACTGTAAGCTTCTCCTGCATTATCACTTCACCGGCATCCATCCTCTCATCAATTTTTATCACAGTATTCCCCGTTTCACTCTCTCCGTTTATAACCGTCCAGTTAACAGGAGACGCCCCTCTATATTTTGGCAGGAGCGAGGGATGCAGGTTTATGCAATATTTCTTTGGAATATCAAGCACCTCCCGGCTCAATATCTGGCCGTAATCGATAACCACAAAAAGATCGGTATCTCTTTCCCTTAAAGAAGAGATAAATGATCTATCGGATGCTTTTACAGGCTGCAGCACACCTGCAGCAGGTGCTGCCTGTTCAATAAATGCCTTAACAGGTGACGCCTGGATATTCCAGCCCCGGCCTTTTTTTCTGTCCGGCTGGGTGACGACCGCCACTATCTCGTGATCGCTTTCGAGGAGTTTCTTTAATGATGGAAGTCCGAATTTTCCCGTTCCGAAAAAAACTATACGCATTGTATTCTCTCTTTCCTCATATTTGAACTCGAAGTGTCCTATTCTTATCGCCTGGTGCGGGTTACTCCGTGCCAAGCGGGCAGTGGACTGTGTTCCGTGCGAGTTCCGCAGGCCCGAAGGGCCGAGGACTGTTTGAGCACCGGAATACAGTCCACTGCCCGCCGAATAGAGATTGCTTCGTCGGCCTTTCGTCCTCCTCGCAATAAAATTCGGCCATATAACTTATGTCGCTATCGCTCCATAAGTTATGGCCTCACTTTACATCGTCATAGGATCGATATCAACCGCCATGAACACGCCCGGCCCTTTTCGAAACCCTTTTATTGCCGGCTTTATCTTCTTTACCAGAGTTTCCCTGTCCTCGCCTTTAACAATTATATTCCACCGGTAAAATCCCCTTAGTTTCTCCATCGGCGACGGAACGGGACCTATCATATTTATACCCGGTATCTTTTTCTTTAATAATTTTGCTAAGCGCTCAGTACTTTTTATCACATTCTCTTCCTTTTTTGATCTGAGTGTTATTTTTGCAAGTGTCACAAATGGCGGAAAAAGAAGTTCACGTCTTGCATTTACTTCCTCGGAGTAAAAACTATGAAAATCATGTTTGGCGGCCCACTTTATGGCATAATGTTCCGGCGTGAACGTCTGGACAACCACCTCTCCCCCAAGGTCGCTCCGGCCGGCTCTTCCCGCAACCTGTGTGATCAGGTTAAACGTCCTCTCCCCGGACCTGAAGTCCGGCAAATTAAGATTGGCATCCGCCGATACAACACCTACCATGGTTACTTTCGGGAAATCCAGCCCCTTAGCTATCATCTGCGTTCCTACAATGATATCCAGTTCATGTTTAGTGAACTTCTTGAGCACTTTGTCATGAGCGCCCCTCTTGGACATCGTATCCGAATCCATGCGTTCGATCCTTGCTTCGGGAAATATCTTTTTAAGTTCCGTTTCCACCTTCTGGGTTCCCGTTCCCTTGTACATCAAATAATCTCCGTTGCAATCCGGACATATTTCTATAGGAGCCATCCTCACATTACAATAATGGCAAATAAGTTCATTTTTTGTTTTATGAAACACCATGGGGGAATCACATTTGGGACATTTCATAACAAATCCGCATTTCCTGCAAAGCACGAACGTGGAAAAGCCCCTTCTGTTCAGGAAGATCAAGGCCTGCTGTTTTTTCGCGAGATCCTTCCTCAAAACATCGGTCATAACACTTGAAACCACTGTCTTGCCGCTCCTGGTGTCGAACTCCATGCGCATGTCCACAAGTTTAACTTTAGGAAGCTCTTTTTCACTGATCCTCTGTGTGAGCTCTATCAGGTGGTATGCGCCACTCATGGCTTTATGGTATGATTCGAGCGAAGGCGTTGCCGAGCCCAGTATTACAGGTGCATTTGATATCCGCGCCCTTTCTATAGCCACGTCTCTTGCATGATAGCGGGGAACATCTTCCTGCTTGTAACTGGGTTCGGGCTCTTCGTCCACAATAAAGAGACCCGGATCCTCAAGCGGGCTGAAAATTGCCGAACGCGGGCCCACTACAACACGTGCCTCTCCATCCTTTATTCTTTTCCATTCATTGAACTTGGCGCTCTGAAGCATTTTTGAATGAAAAACCGCCACCTTATCCCCGAATCTTGATGCGAAACGTTCAACCGTCTGCGGTGTGAGCGATATCTCCGGAACAAGGATCACGCCGGACTTTCCTTTCGAAAGAACGTTTTCCATCGCCTGAAGGTATATTTCTGTTTTTCCGCTGCCGGTTATCCCGTGCAGGAGAAAAACCTCATGACGCTTTTCATCCAGGCATTTGTGTATATCATCAAGTACTTTTTTCTGTTCACGATTGGGCTTATGCGGCTCGGTCGGAACGACCTCGAGGGCTTCCTCTTCTACTCTGGTGGTCATTGATATCTTTCCATGCTTAAGAGGGCCCGGTATCATGGCTTCCAGTGCTTCACCCCACGAACAGAAATAATTATCTTTGATCCATCCGGCAAGATCTATAAGCTCTTTGGTAAAGATCGGCTCCTCATCTATTACATCAATAAGAGGACGCGGATTTTCGACCATGGGTTTATTCTCGAGCTTTACAATATACCCCACACGTTTAGTGCTTCTGAAAGGTATATGCACCCTTTTGCCTATTTCGGGGGAATATTCCACATTATCAGGCACCGCATACTGGAAGGTACGGTCAATCGGCAGGCTTGTGATCACTTCGACGTATTTGGTCATGGTTGCTTCTTGTGCCTGGGCACTTTAAGCCCAAGTTCCTTGGCGACGACCTGCATGTCTATCCACACATCTTTCTTCGCGCCCGGATTGCGCAATAGATATGCCGGGTGATATGTAGGCATGAGCTTTATGCCCTGGTAATCATAAAACTTTCCACGTAATTTGCTGATCGGCGTTTCTGTGTTTAAAAGCGTCTGGGCGGCGAACTTGCCGAGGGCGAAAATAACCTTGGGCTTTATGAGCTCCACCTGCTTTATCAAGTATGGTGAACACATGGCTATTTCATCGGGTAAAGGATTTCGGTTGTCGGGGGGACGGCATTTCAGGATATTTCCAATAAACACGTCCTCTCTTTTTAGACCAATTGCCTCTATTATCATGGTCAAGAGCTTCCCGGCCCTTCCGACAAAAGGCAAGCCCTGTTTATCTTCTTCCCTGCCGGGAGCCTCGCCGATAAACATAAGATCCGCTTTCGGGTTTCCATCACCGAAAACATAATTAGTGTTGGTTTCAGCAAGACTGCACCTACGGCAGGCTGAAACTTTTTCTTTTAGCTCAGGCAATGTAATGTTTTTCTTTGTCGGTTTGTTTTTTGTCATCTTCTCCCTGTCTATTATTAGTTCTTTCACGCCAGCAAGCTCCTCTGCTTCCATGGTTTTCTTCACACTGTTCATGATATCGCTTATATTCGTCACTTTTAGCTCTCCAATTTAGTTCGTGGATCGTGGTTCGTGGTTCGTGGCTCGGAGCAGTTAGCTCGCCCTCCTTGTTGCTAGCTTGGTCTCGCCCGGTATTGAGATTGCTTCGTCGCTTGGCTCACCTTCGATCACAGATGTCGCTTCTCGCAATGACGGAGCGCGCGCTTCCACCTAAACACTAACCGCTATACGCTAACCGCTATTTTTATCCGCTATTACTCACTTCTCCCAGCACTATCTCCACTATTCTTTCCGCGGCATCCGGCCTGCGCACCTTTTGAACAGCCGACTTAAAAGATCCATAAACCCCGGGGGAAAGGAGCATTTCATCCGCTATTACAGGGATGTCCTTTATCTTTCGGGCCCTTTTTGCGGATCCGCTTGATATAAGCATGCGTTCGTTCCAGTCTTCCTGGCCCGGGATGGACCCAAAGAGTATCATCGGAAGACGCATATCCAGTGCTTCCGTCACGCTTATGCCCCCGGCCTTTGTTATCATTATATCGGAGATCGACATAAGCTCCGCTACTTTATCAGTAAAGGCGAAAAGTATTACCGGATAATTTAATTTTTTTCTTAAGATCTCTATATCCTTATATACGGCTTTATTGTGCCCGCAAACTGCTATCACCTGGATATCTGCCCGGCATTTATTGAGAGCCAAAAGCATATGTTCCATGGGCCCGACACCAAATCCACCGGTCATGAGGAATATCGTTTTTCTCTCTTTATCTGCGCCGTATTCTTCGCGCAAGCGGTCTTCATCAAAGTTGGTTCTGAATTCTTCTGTGGTAGAGATGCCTGTTACATCAATTTTATCCTCAGGGATACCTCTTTTTGTGAATTCCAGGAGAGTAGAATCTGCTCCTACAAAATATCTATCCGTGGAATCTGAAAGCCAAAAACTATGCGGCCCGTAATCCGTAACAAGGGCAAATAGTTTCGCCCGCACTTTATCTCTCTTTTTAAGAATATCGGCAATACTGGTCAGAAAAAAGTGTGTTGCAACTACGGCATCAGGCGCTTTTTTAACAAGTGCTTCTTCAAGTCCGGACAGGCCCCTGTAATCCAGGAAGCTTCTTATTTTTTTTGTTAAAAAATCTACCAGTGGCTGGTTCGAAAACCAGTACCCCGCCCCCCAAAGCAGCTTCGCACGCGTCATCAGGAAGACATAAAAATCCGTATATAGGAACCTGTAAAATGGAGCAGCATACTCCAGAACATCAATTGCTTCCACTTGTACATTTTTATGCCTTTTAAAGACATCCAGAAGAGCCAATGCGGCTTTTTTATGCCCCATTCCGGCAGTCGAATATAAAATGATGATTTTTCTCATAATGTTAAATCAGTATGGTGGGCGCGCTAATTGTGCCTTACGCTATGCTTTCTCATCTTCGGCAAGTACCACTTCCACCGCTTCCAAGAGATCCTCGCAAATATAGTCGGGTTTATGTTCCCATTTTTCCGGGTCCATGGCAGTAGACTTTCCTGAAAGAACAAGAATGGTCTTAAGTCCCGCCTTTTTACCCGCTTCTATATCTGTTGTATTGTCACCGATAAAAAATTTATTATCGAAACTTTGCATTCCCAGCTCTTCCTGGGCCAGATGAAAAAGGCCTTCTTTCGGTTTACGGCAATCACAGTTTTCATCTTTCCGGTGCGTGCAATAAAAAGTACCTGAAATATCCCCGCCCGCTTTCCTGATGTCTCCCATCATCTTCTGAGTCACATCGGCAAGTTCTTCTTTAGTGAAATATCCTTTTCCCACGCCTTGCTGATTCGAAACGATAATGACCTTATATCCCGCTTCTTTAAGCTTTTTCATCGCCTCTGGCACATTCGGCAAGATATAAAAATCCTCCGGGCGTGTCACATAGCCATATTCCGTCCATCCGCCAGGATCTTTATTTATCACTCCATCGCGATCTATGAATACATATTTGTCTTTATTGCTCATCATATCACTTATTGTAAAAATCTTTCACCGTCCGGATTATATACTCTATCTGCTCTCCGGTAAGTTCAGAATAAACAGGTAAGGAAAGTACTTTTTCAGCCTTCTCTTCGGAAACGGGGAAACTTCCTATTGAGTATTCAAGACATTTATAGCAGGGCTGCAGGTGCAAAGGAACGGGATAATACACGCGCGCCGCTATACCATTTTTGTCAAGATGCTCGAGGAGTTCGTCTCTATCCTGGACGGCGATAGTGTACTGATGATAGGTGTGCGTATTCTCTTCAGCCACCATCGGGGTAATTATGCCCATCTCAGCAAAAGCTTCGTTATATTTCTCAGCGATAGAACGTCTCGCATCAAGCCAGGCATCAAGCTTTTTTAGTTTGATGCGGAGTATCGCTGCCTGAAGGCTGTCAAGTCTTGAGTTATAGCCTATCTCTTCGTGTATATACATTTCTTTGCTTCCATGAACCCTGAGCATCTTTACTTCTTCGATCACCGAAGCATCCGGAGAGACGATCATGCCCCCGTCACCAAAACCTCCCAGATTCTTACTCGGAAAGAAACTGAGGCATCCGGCATCCCCGAAACTTGCAGCCTTTTTACCTTTGTAAGTTGCCCCTATTGCCTGGGCAGAATCTTCTATAACTTTCAGATCATATTTCTTAGCTATATCCATTATGCGCGCCATATCGGCACATTGCCCGTAAAGATGCACCGGGATAATTGCTTTAACCGTCCTTCGGGTCCCGGGGTCCATATTCTGCAAGAGTTCCTCGACTTTATCAGGATCTATATTATATGTTCCGGGATCAATGTCCACGAAGAACGGCCTTGCACCGAGAATAGATACAGCTTCGGCTGTCGCAAAAAATGTAAAGGGCGTGGTAATAACAGCGTCACCCTTTCCGATACCCAGGGCCCTTAACGCAAGTATCAGCGCATCCGTTCCTGAAGCCACACCCGCAGCTGATGGTACGTCGCAATAATCCGAAACTTCTTTCTCTAAAGATGCAACCTCCCCGGACAAAATAAAATACTGGCTTTCAACAACTTTAGATAAAACCTGATCGATCTCACTCTTAATGGATCGGTACTGGGCTTTTAGATCCAATAATGGAATTTCCATTGATTTCCTTTCTGGGGTTAAAGTTTTATTTAGCTGGCGATCTGCACGGCTGCTTACTGCTTATTCCTGAACCACTTGATAGTTCTTGCCAAACCTTCATCCAAATTTACTTTCGGTTCCCATCCAAGTAGTTCTTTAGCTTTTGTTATGTCGGGCCTCCGCACTTTGGGGTCATCCACCGGAAGTTCTTCAAAGACAATTTCACTTTCTTTTCCTGCGATCCCCATAACTGCCTTTGCAAATTCCATGATACTTGTTTCCGCGGGGTTCCCCAGGTTAACGGGTTCATTTACATTCGACTCCAGGAGGAGCATTAATCCGTCTATTAAGTCCGACACATAGCAAAAACTTCTCGTCTGGGATCCATCTCCATATACTGTGAGAGATTCACCACCAATGATCTGGTCTATAAAATTAGGGACCACCCTTCCGTCATGACTCCTCATCCGCTCACCATAGGTATTAAATATTCTGGCTATTTTAGTATCTATACCGTGAGAGCGGTTATAAGCAAGAACCAAAGCTTCGGCGAAACGCTTAGATTCATCATAAACACCGCGCGGGCCAATGGGGTTAACATTGCCCCAGTAAGTCTCGGGCTGTGGATTAACAAGGGGGTCGCCATAAACTTCAGAAGTTGACGCAAGGAGATATTTGGCTCCTTTGGCCTTAGCAACACCCAATGTGTTATGAGTTCCCAAAGACCCCACTTTTAGCGTTTTAATTGGATAATTCAGATAATCCACAGGGCTTGCAAGAGATGCCAGATGTAAAACAGCGTCCACATCACCATCAACTTCTATATAGTTGGATACATCATGGTCGACGAACTCAAAAGAGGGATTCCCCTTGAGATGGTCGATATTTGACTCACATCCCGTTATGAGGTTATCCATGCAGATAATATCATGTCCCGCTTTAATTAACCGCTCTGAAAGATGAGAACCGATAAAACCGGCACCACCGGTTAGTAGTACGCGCATTGCTCGCTCCTTTAAATTATCTAATATCTCGTGTCCTGTTAGCCCTTATAATTCTCAACAAACCACTTTACCGTTCTTTCAAGACCCTCGTAAAAATCTACTTTTGGTTCGACGCCAAGAACGTTTTTCAGCTGACTGATATCGGCAAAAGTCCGTATTACATCCCCCGGACGTTTAGGACCGTGAACTGATTCCATTGTTTTGCCGAGTATTTTCTTGATGCCCTCCGCCACGTCAACAACCGAATAATCATCGCCACAGGCAACATTGAAAACCATGCCCGCTGCTCCGGGGACAACACATCCGGCAAGATTAGCATCCACGACATTAGCAACATAAGTAAAGTCCCTTGACTGCATACCGTCTCCATCGATAGTGCAAGGCTTATCCTTTGTCAGCATATCTATAAAAGCCGGTATGACCGCCGAATACTTAGACTCCGGGTTCTGCCTGGGGCCGAATACATTGAAATATCTCAAAGACACGGTCTCAAGCCCCATGGTCCCGGAGAACATCCTGCAATAGTATTCCGCAGCCAGCTTACTGACACCATAAGGGGATATCGGGTCGGGAGCAAATGTCTCTTTTTGCGGGAACTGAGTGCAATCACCATAGCAGGAACTGCTTGATGCATAAACAAACCTCTTCACGCCCTCTTCTTTCGAGAGGAGCAACATATTCATCGTACCGTTCACATTGACATCATTTGTGGGCGCGGGGGCTTCAACGCTGCGGGCCACGCTTCTAAGCGCTGCCTGATGTATGACATAATCGATACCTTTAAGGGCTTTTTTTACGTCTTCGGCGCTTCTTATGTCGCCCTTTTGGAATTCTATTTTATCCCCGAAAGGAGCAAGATGTTCTTCTTTACCCGTAGAAAGGTTATCCAGAACACGGATCTCTTTGCCCTGCTTAACCAGTTCTTCAACAATGTTTGAACCGATAAAACCGGCACCGCCTGTTACTAAGTATTTGCTCATTTAAATCCCCTTTTATTCCCTTACAGTTTAATTATATTCTCACCCTTGATCTTATTCTTCCAGAACACATTCCTGGTATCCAGGATCAGTTTTGAATTTCCGGCGATCTTTTTATAATCCAGGTAGCTGTGGTCAGTTACCACAATGACGAAATCCTGTTTTTTGAGCAATTCAACCGTTAATTTTCGGGATCTCATTTTTATATCATGGATCTTAAGATATGGTACGTGGTTATCGTGATATTGGACCTTTATGCCCCTCTTCATGAGATCTTTTATGATATCCAGTGCCGGCGATTCCCTCAGGTCGTTGACGTCTTTTTTGTAGGCCGCTCCAATGATCAGGACCTTTGCGCGCCGGACATCCTTTTTTCCCTTCTTCAGGATATTAACCGCCCTTTTAACCACATAATTCGGGATCTTACGGTTTGTTTTTGCGGCAATATCTATCATCTTTGTTTCAAAGCCGACTTTTCTGGCTTTCCAGGAAAGATACATCGGATCTGCCGGTATGCAATGCCCTCCTATGCCCGGACCCGGGTAGAACGGCATAAATCCGAAAGGTTTTGTATCGGCAGCGCGTATAACCTCCCACACATCTATGCCCAGTTTATTGCAAAGTATGGCAAACTCGTTTATAAGCCCTATATTGACTATCCTGAAAGTGTTCTCCAAAAGCTTGGTTACCTCGGCTGCCTCGGTCGAGGATACACCCACAACTTTATCAATAATACGTGAATACAAGAACTTACCCAGCTCGGTATCTTTTTCATCCATACCGCCGATTATCTTGGGTATATTTGTAAGACTGTATTTCGGATTTCCGGGATCTATTCTCTCCGGAGAAAAGGCAAGATAAAAATCCTCACCGAGTCTCAAGCCGCTCTTCTCAAGCTCCGGTAATATTACCTCACGTGTAGTTCCCGGGTAGGTGGTGCTTTCAACAATGATCAGCTGCCCCGGACGCATCTGTTTTCTCATGGAACGGCTGGCGTCAATGATATAAGAGATGTCCGGTTCTTTTATCTTCCTTAACGGCGTGGGAACACATACAATGATCACATCCGACAGTTTTAAAACACCTGCATTTGTTGTTGCTGAAAAATTCTTCTTTTTATTTATCTTTTTCACATCTTCGGTGGAAATGTCATCGATATAGGATATACCGTCTTTTAATTTTTTAATGCGCCTGGTATTGTTATCCAGCCCGAACACCTTGTAGCCCTTTTTGCAAAACTCCAAAGCTATCGGCAAACCCACATACCCCAGACCCACAACCGTGATCACGGCGCTTTTGTCCCTTATCTTCTTTCTAAGCACGCTATATGTATTCATTTTCTCTCCATTTCGCCTTGCTGCCTGCGACTACCCTCTCCCGATCCCCATATACTTAAACCCCAGTTCTTTCATTTTTTCAGGGCTATAAATGTTCCTGCCGTCCAGCACTACAGGCTGCTTCACGCTGCCTTTGATCCTCTGCCAATCCACCTCTTTGAATTCGTTCCATTCGGTCATGAGCATTATACAGTCACTGTCCAGGGCAGCATCGTATGCATCCCGGCAATATGTTACCGATTCTCCGAGCTCTACTCTAGCTTTATCCATAGCTACAGGATCAAATACTTTTATTTTAGCGCCTTCTGCAAGAAGACGTTTTATGATATCTATAGAAGGAGAAAAACGTATATCATCCGTATTTGGCTTAAAAGCCAGTCCCCACACGGCTATCGTCTTATTTGGCAGGTTCCACAACATATCAGAAACTTTTTGCATCACGAGTTCCTTCTGCATCTCGTTGATCTTCTCCACCTCTTTTAATAGATCAAATTTATACCCCAGCTTCTCGGCAATATAAATAAAGGCCTTGAGATCCTTGGGAAAACAGAACCCCCCAAACCCTATACCGGCTTTAAGGAAATGTTTGTTTATACGGTGATCAAAACCTATCCCCTCGGCAACTGCGTTGATATCAGCTCCTACTTTCTCGCATAGATTACTCACGGCATTGATAAAAGAGATCTTCGTTGCCAGGAAAGAGTTAGCCGCATGTTTGATTATCTCCGCTCCCTTTATATTTGTAACAACTATTTTTGTGTCCAGCGGCGCGTATATTTCACGTAAGATCTTTTCTGCCCTTC
>JABMSC010000140.1 GCA_013204685.1 Candidatus Omnitrophota bacterium
ACCCGGACCCCATAAGATACAAGGTATAGGGGCGGGGTTTGTGCCTAAAGTCTTGAAAAAAGAACTTATTAATGAGATAATAACGATTCAAGATGACGAAGCTGGTGAGATGGCCCGCCGACTGGCCAGGGAGGAAGGGCTTCTTGTGGGGATATCATCCGGCGGAAATGTTGCGGCAGCTGTTAAAGTAGCCGAAAGAGAAGAAAATAAGGGTAAAAATATTGTTACAGTGATCTGTGATAGTGGAGAAAGATATTTAAGCACGTGGCTGTTCCAGGAGTTTTTAGATTAATTTGCAAGGCATTCATATGACCGCTAAAAAACTACATGTCAAAACCCAATATTACAATATGCCGGAAGGCGAAGTGTTCGCTCTTGAAAGCGGAGTGAAACTCAAAGAGCTAAAAATAGCTTATGAGACCTACGGCGAACTTAATAGCCGGAAAAGTAACGCGGTTCTTATCTGCCATGCGCTTTCGGGGGACGCACATGCTGCCGGTTTCCATGACGGTGACAAGAAACCCGGCTGGTGGGATGACATGATAGGTCCCGGAAAGGCCTTTGATACGGACAAGTATTTTGTTATTTGTTCAAACATAATAGGAGGATGCAAAGGTTCAAGCGGGCCCAATTCCATAAGTGTCGAAACGGGGAAACCCTGGGGCTTGAGCTTTCCTATTGTCTCGATAAAAGATATGGTAGATGCCCAGAAGAAACTAATAGATTTTCTTGATATCAAAAAGCTTCTTTCGGTTTGCGGCGGATCTATGGGCGGCATGCAGGCCCTGCAATGGCCTGTTTCATATCCTGAGATGGTTGTTTCATGCATACCCATTGCCACTACTTATAAACATTCGGCGCAGCAGATAGCATTTGATGAGGTCGGCCGGCAGGCAATAATGGCCGATCCTGCCTGGAGAGCCGGAGATTATTACAAAAAGGGGCATCCCTCGGCAGGTCTTGCTGTTGCGCGAATGATAGGCCATATCACTTATATGAGCGACGACTCGATGGATAAGAAGTTCGGAAGGATATTGAAAAAGGAAAAACTGGGGTACGAGTTTACCTCAGAGTTTGAAATTGAGGGATATCTTCGTTACAGGGGTGACAGTTTTGTAAAGCGATTCGATGCCAATAGTTATCTTTATATAACAAAGGCGATGGATTATTTTGATCTTCAGAAGGATGACTCGCTTTCAAAGGCTTTCAAGGATGTTAAGACAAGGTTCCTGGTAATAGCATTTTCAACAGACTGGCTCTATCCATCATACCAATCCAAGGAGATAGTAAAGGCGCTCAAAATGAACGGAATAGATGTAACCTATTGCGATATCGGAACGAATTACGGGCATGATGCTTTTCTTCTGGAATTCAAGGAAGAAACGAAACTGATAAAACATTTCCTGAGAAGCACCCACAGGACATAGGACAGAAAGACATGACAAGCAAGACAAAAGAAGAATTAAGACTTGATCACAAGGTGATAGGCGACTTGGTAGAGCCGGGAGCCAGCGTTCTCGATCTTGGCTGCGGTGACGGTGAGCTTCTTGAATATCTGGTGCTTTGCAAGAACATAAAGGGCTCGGGTATTGAAATAAGCGAAGAGGCGATATATAAATGCGTGGAGAAGGGTTTAAGCGTTTCGCACGGCGATATTGACTCGGGACTCAGGGAATATCCCAATGGATTGTTTGATTATATTATTTTCAATCAGACCATGCAGCAGGTCCATAAACCGAAAGAAGCTATTCACGAAGCATTGAGGATCGGGAGGAAAGCGATAATAGGATTCCCTAACTTCTGCCATCTAAAGGCGAGGTTTCAGCTTTTCTTCGGGGGTCATGTTCCGGTAACTCCGTCATTGCCGTATACCTGGTATGATACACCTAACCTTCATTTTCTCAGCATAAAAGACTTTGAGGGGTTTTGTGCCGAACTTGGCGTGAAAATAGAAAAAAAAGTTTTTCTGTCTGAGAACGGCATTGTAAAATTCTTTCCGAATCTCTTAGCCCTCAACGCGATCTTTCAGATATCGAAATAATACCTAAAACATGGACACCTACCAAAAACACTACGACATATTAAACAGTGAACAGAAAAAAGCTGTCGATACGCTTGATGGGCCCCTCCTTGTTCTTGCGGGCCCCGGGACCGGGAAAACGCAGCTTTTGTCCGTGCGCGCGGCAAACATAATACGCCAGAAAAAATGCTCTCCGGAAAACATATTAATAC
>JABMSC010000141.1 GCA_013204685.1 Candidatus Omnitrophota bacterium
AGGTCTTAGTGCTCGACAACTTTGAAATTGAATGTTTCGATTTCAAGGTTGATTCGAGCACTTATGCCCGCCTGAACGTTAGCCTGGGGTGGGAGGTCTTAGTGCTACGACAACTTTGAAATCATATGTTTTGATTTCAAAGTTAATCGAGCACTTATGCCCGCCTGAACGTTAGCCTGGGGTGGGAGGTCTTAGCACCACGACATCTTTGAGATCGTATGGTTCGATCTCAAAGATGATCGGGTGCTTATGCCCGCTGGAACGTTGGCTTGGGGTGGGAGGTCTTAGTATTACGACACTTTTGAAATCGGAACACACGATTTCAAGAGTGATCGAATACTTATGCCCGCTTGAACGTTAGCTTGGAGTGGGAGGCGCTAGAACAAGAGGCATATATATGGCCCTAGCATTGACGGAAAAGATCTGCAATCTTCTCATTGAGAACGGCATTGTTTCTCAGGAAGACCTTGAAAAGGCAAAAAAGACATCCTTGGAAAAAGGTGAAAACCTGAGCGATATGCTGATCAAGATGAACATGGTTACAAAAAATGATCTTTTAACCGTACTCAGCGAAGAACTTGGATTCCCGCCGATAAAACTTTCCCTTTTTCACATTGATGATGCAACGTTAAAACTTATCCCGAAGAAGATCACGGTTACATACCAGATGCTGCCCGTTTCCCAGATAGGAAAGCAGCTTACAGTTGCAATGGTAGATCCCCTGAACATATTTGCGCTTGATGACCTTAAAACAGTGACGCATCTCAACATCAACCCCGTTATAGCCGAAGAGAGCGACATGAAAGAGGCGATAAGCAGGTATTACGAGAAATCCGCTAATGAAGAAATAAACGCGATCGTCTCAGACATTAAAAGCGCCCAGATGGAGATGGTGACTGAAGGGAGAGATGAACTTTCGTCAACAGATCTCCTCAAGATAACAGAAGAAGCTCCGGTAGTAAAACTTACCAATATGGTCTTAGGGAGAGCCGTGAAAGAACGGGCAAGTGACGTCATGGTCGAGCCGATGGAAGGGGATTCAAGGGTGAGGTATAGAGTAGATGGAGTTCTCTTCGAAAGTTATGCGCCCCCCAAAAAATTCCATCAGGCGCTTGTGTCCCGCATTAAGGTTATGGCTGATCTTGATATCGCCGAAAGAAGAAAGCCCCAGGACGGCAGGTTCAGGATAAGGATAGAGGGAAGGAATGTGGACTTCAGAGTCTCCGTAGTACCTTCAAGCCTGGGGGAAAAGGTCGCTTTAAGGGTTCTTGACAAAGCTCAGGCCATGATCGATCTTGATAGACTTGGGTTTCAAGATAGCGATGTCGAAAAAATGAAAGAGATCAGTGCTCTGCCTCACGGAATGATACTTGTTTGCGGGCCTACAGGCTGCGGTAAGACTACTACACTTTACTCTATATTGAAGCATATAGACGATCCGGGAAAAAATCTGATCACCGTTGAAGACCCTGTCGAATATGAGCTCCAAGGCATAGGCCAGGTCTCCATAAACGAGGAAATTGGGCTCACGTTCGCGGGCTGCCTAAGGTCTATTCTCCGGCAGGATCCGGACATCATAATGGTCGGAGAAATAAGAGATTTTGACACCATTGATGTAGCGATCAAATCAGCTTTGACGGGACATCTTGTCTTAAGCACACTTCACACAAATACAGCGGCGGGATCAATAGTAAGGATGATAAATATGGGGGTTGAACCTTTTCTTATAGCGGCTTCTGTTGAGCTGGTTGCTGCGCAAAGGCTGCTAAGGAAATTATGTATAGCGTGCCGTGAAGCTTATACCCCCGATAAGGAGACGGCTGAAAGATACGGTCTTTTTGATGAAAAAGGTAAGATTGCCCGGATATACAGACCAAAAGGATGCGCCAGGTGCAGGAACTCTGGGTATAGCGGGCGAATAGGCATTGTAGAATGTATGCGGCTCACGCCGCGTGTGAAAGAACTCATATTCAAGCAGGCTCAGGGGCGAGAGATAGAGGAAGCAGCAATGGATGAAGGGATGACAAACCTCAGGGAAAACGGGATGAAGAATGTTATCGCAGGCAGAGCCTCTTTAGAGGATGTATTATGTTCTACTATTGGGTCCAGCGAGGAAGAGGAGTAAGAATAAATGAAGAGATCCATAAAAGACAGGATACTTAAGGCCTTGCAGGAAGACGGGCTTGTCGATGAAAATAAGCTGGAGAAGGCAGTAAAGAAGGCAGAGAAGAACGGCACCCATATTACTGATGTGCTTGTTGAAGATGGAGTAGTATCCGACCAGGATCTTTTGATAGTTTTAAGCAAAGAAACAGACATCCCCCCGATTGATGTAAAAAGACTCACTCTGGATGCGGGGGTGATGTCTGTGATCCCTGAAAAAATCGCACAGAGATATTGTATTGTGCCTTTATCGAGAGTAGGAGATGAAATTACCGTAATTGTCTCTGACCCCACCGATGTAATGGCTATAGATGACATCAAGACCGTTACCGGATGCGGGGTGGATATGGTGCTGGCTTCACCGTCAGACTTAAAAGAGGCACTTGGGAACTATTACACTTCTTCAGAGGAAGACCTCTCAAGCATTGTTGAAGAGGGAGAGGAAGGGTCTGACCTGGAGGTTCTAACCAAGGCTGAAGGACTTGACATCCTGGAGATGACAAAGGAAAGTACGGCAGCTCCTATAGTTAAGATGGTGGATCTTATTATAAGCGAGGCTTCAGCTAAAAGAGCTAGCGACATACATGTTGAACCGCAGGAGAAATCCTTACGGATCAGATACCGTGTAGATGGTGAACTTCAAGAAGCTTTTGATCTCCCCAAGAAAAACCAGAATGCCATAATAGCGCGGCTCAAAATAATGTCCAACCTGGATATAACTGAAACCAGAGTTCCTCAAGACGGAAGATTCCGCATTAAGCTAAAGGACAAGGAAGTGGATTTCCGCGTATCGGTTCTGCCGATAACGTATGGGAACAAGATAGTTCTGAGGGCTCTTGACAGAAGCAATCTTTCTGTCGGACTGGAGACATTGGGGTTTCTTCCCGGACCCCTTAATGATTTTAAAGAGGCTCTTTCTAAGCCCTTTGGAATAATTCTTGTGACCGGGCCGACGGGAAGCGGTAAATCCACAACCCTTTATTCGGTCTTGAGTGAGATGAATACACCCGAAAGGAATATAGTTACAATAGAAGATCCCGTAGAATATCAGGTTGCAGGTATAACTCAAATAGCGGCGCGTCCTGAGATAGGCCTTGATTTTACGCAAGGCCTGAGAGCGCTTTTGAGGCAAAGTCCGGATGTTATTATGGTAGGTGAGATCAGGGATTTTGAGACGGCTGATATAGCCATTAAAGCTTCCCTTACAGGTCAAATGGTTCTCAGCACATTGCATACAAATGATTCTGTCGGGGCGATCATTCGGCTTGTAAATATGGGGATAGAACCTTTTCTTGTATCCTCAAGTCTTGTCATGGCATGCGCGCAGAGACTTCTCAGGAAGATATGCACTTATTGCAAGACCGAGGAAAAGATCCCCGACAAAACATTGAAAGAAATAAAGGAAAAATATCCTGAAGCGAAAGATGTAGACAGGTTCTATACCGGGGCAGGCTGTGATAAATGCAATGGTACCGGATATCTCGGACGTTTGGGGACTCTGGAGACATTACTTGTTGATGACAAAATAAGGGAAATGATAAACAAGCGAAAACCCGAACGCGAGATCAGAGAATATCTCGATTCGAAAAATGTAGGTACTTTGCATGATAATGCTATGAAAAAATTCATTAAAGGATGGACTTCTCTTGAGGAAGTGTTGAGAGTTACAGGATAGGAGAAGAAAAGGGGAAAGTAAGGAAAAAAATATGGCAAATTTCACGTATACTGCAAAAGATAAAGCCGGAAAGACGATAAGGGGGGAAGTCGAAGCCGGTGATAAAAAACAGGCTATGAACATACTTCGTGAGAAAGAGTTATTGATCCTTAAATTTGAGGAGGCAAAAACGAAGGCTTCCTTTCTTTCTTTTCTTAAGGGATCCGGCATGAAAAAAGTCGATTCTGATGAACTTGTAATTTTCACCAGACAGATGGCGACTATGACAGACGCAGGGATAACTATTGTTAATTCACTGGACACACTTGCCGATCAGGTCGATAATCCGTCTTTCAAGCGTGTTTTGCAGGATATATGTGACTCGGTCAATACAGGGGCGAGTTTGTCGGAAGCCATGAGTAAATACGAGGTGATCTTTTCGGGTTATTTTGTCAGCATGGTAAAGGCGGGAGAATCCAGCGGTATGCTTGATGAAGTTCTTGAGAGGGTTGCGAGATATATGGAGAAGAGCAATGCCTTGCAGAAGAAAATAAAGTCAGCGATGATATATCCCGCAGTTGTAACTTTTATGGCGCTTACCATAACCCTTGTTATGATATTGAAGGTTATTCCCGTTTTTAAAGATATGTTTTCAGGATTTGGCGCGGACCTGCCCGGGCCTACTCAATTTTTGATAAACCTTAGTGATACCATGAGGCATTATTTCCTAATATACGTTATAGCCGGGGTCTTACTGGCCATTGCCGGCAAGTGGTATGCCAAAACTGAAAAGGGAAAATTTGCTATGGATAAGCTTAAGCTTAAGATGCCTGTCTTTGGACCCTTGCTCAGAAAAGTTGCCATAAGTAAATTTACCCGAACTCTAAGCACGCTTGTTAAGAGCGGTGTGCCTATACTTTCCGCGCTTGAGATAGTCGCAGATACGTCAGGGAATGTAGTGGTTGAGAGGGCAGTCAATCAAGTAAAGGACAGTGTGCGGGAAGGGGAAAGTATATCTGATCCAATGGAAAAAAGCGGTATATTTCCCCCGCTTGTGACTCGAATGATCGCCGTGGGTGAAAAAAGCGGTGAATTGGAAAAGATGCTTATCAAGATCGCAGACTTTTACGATGAGCAGGTTGACACCGCTGTTGAAGGTTTGACGAGTTTAATAGAACCGCTTGTTATTGCGTTTCTGGGAATAGTGATAGGTGGTATTGTTATATGTATGTTTTTGCCGATATTCAAGATGAGTAGTTTGATCCAGATGTAAGATCGGGTTATGGGTCATAGGTTTGTGCCGGGTGCCGAGTGTGTTTTAAATGACACGCAGCACTCCCCGTTAAAAATCCCGAAGGAATTTCTAACGGGACAGGCAGAACCCAGCACTTGGATTTTGGCCCACATGTTTCCACAAAAAAAAAGAGCAACCATTACTGGTTGCTCTTTTTTTTGTCACACTTGTTGAATCGTTTTGTGCATGCAGAACTCGCGCGGGCACCATTAACTGGATGGAGCTGTTAAATAGTGACCCTTGGCCGCAGCACTGGCATAACCACACCCCGGATCTGTATCCAGATCATTTGCCGTGTAACTGGCTGTTGACTCCGCAGGACAATGTGGCTCTTTTTTGATGTAATCATCCACAAGATCAGTTCCAAGAGCTGGAGTGCCTGATCCTCCGTCCAGAGCCCACAAGACCTTTGCTCCTTCGATCTGTTTCAGGTTTGCTACACACGCATTCTTCTGCGCGTTTTCGCGGGCCTTCACAAAGTTCGGAATGGCTATAGCAGCCAATAAACCTATAATTGCAACAACGATCATAATTTCAACAAGCGTGAAGCCGCCCTTACCTAAAGTTTTTCGCATCTTCATTGTAATCACCTCCTTTTTTGAAAAATTTAGAGACGCCCATGTGAGAGTCCCTATGTTTATAGTATGCCTTTGTTTTTTTGCAATTGCAAGCCGTGCCCGAGACTTTAAGTACAAAAAGCCAGATCAGCAAAAAATAGAAATAGTGCCTTATGGAGCGGCTATAACTATAATATTTATAACAAACTATTCCTGCCCTTGCCTTGACAACCGCTAATTGGTATGATAACCTTTGGTTGTAATTAATATGTATATATATGTAAAAGGTTAAATCCAACCACTATATGTTGCGTAAGTTGGTAAAGGGGTAAACTTAGCTTCATTTCTAAAAATGATGAAATTTGGAAATAAAAAGACAAAAGAGGAGAAGGTCGGGCTTGATATTGGGAGTTATTCTGTAAAGGTCGTATCTGCAGACACAGGACCGGGAGAGAATACACTCACAGCTTACAATATCAAGAATATCCCTGTCGGCGAAAAAAAGATAAAGGTAGGAGATCTTGTTCGAGAGGCACTTGACGAGATCGACATCCATCCAAAAGAGGTTAACCTGTCCATATCGGGGCCGGATGTTATAGTCCGGTTCATAGATCTTCCCAAAATGAGCAAAGATCAGCTTAAAAGCGCTCTTTCTTTTGAGGCTGAAAAATATATTCCCTTTAACATAAGCGAAGTTGTTCTTGATTTCCTCATACTCGGGGATGCCCCCGAAGAAGGCCAGATGAGGGTGCTTCTTGCAGCCGTAAAGAGAGAAGCTGTTTCTGGAATGGTCGAGATGATAGAGAGCCTGGGT
Organism: Candidatus Omnitrophota bacterium; assembly: GCA_013204685.1. Lineage (GTDB taxonomy): Bacteria > Omnitrophota > Gorgyraeia > Tantalellales > Tantalellaceae > JABMSC01. The sequence continues at coordinate 6,483 of JABMSC010000141.1, forward strand.
ATGACCATAAATCTAATAGATACGGACCCTTTTGCGATTTTTAATGCGTTTAGCGGAACCAATCCTGAACTTGGAGATCAGAAAAAAGGGATCGCATTTCTGGATCTGGGGCACTCTAAGACCAATATATTAATATCGATTGGAAACGTTCCATGTTTCATGCGTCAGATACAGATAGGCGGAAGAGATATCGATGAAGCAATAGCCAAAAATATGTCAATACCCGTAGAAAAAGCCATGGAACTCAGGCTCGGTGGGGCTAAAGAGAAAGATTCCGAAGCCGTAAAAAATACCATGATGCTTATCCTTGATGAACTGGTTAAGGAGATGCATCTTTCTTATGGATATTTTGAGAATAGATATAATGCGAAAGTTGAGGATGTTTATTGCTCGGGCGGGATGGCTTATCAGGAGGGCGTGCTTGATTATCTAAGTGAGAAACTGGGCCTTTCTGCCATGAAGTGGAACCCGGTTGACAGCATCAATTTGTCAGAAAATATTTCAAAAGAAGATATAGATTCAGTTGCCCTGCAGCTGGCAGTATCTATAGGGTTGGTGCTGAGGAATTAGGGTCAAGGGGTGCGGGTATCGGGTTTCGTCGTTCGTGATTCGTGATTCGAGTGGAGGGGGGCGCCCGCTTCGTCATTGCGAGCGAGTGGAACGAGCGAAGCAATCTCAATACCAGGCTCGCCCCGTTAGAAAAGGGGCGAGCAGCAAGGAGAGCAAGCTCACGACAACGAACAACGAATCACGATAACCGAACCACGAACAAATTCGTGAACCAAAGAGGCAAGACTATATGATAGAAATAAATCTACTTCCACAGGAACTTCGCCGCAAGAAACGGGTTCAGTTCAAGGTGCCCGAGATACCGGTTTTGCCTATTGTGGCGGTTGTGGCGGTTGCACTTGTGGGGATACATATCATGCTGTCGCTGCTTTTGGGTTTCAACAACAGCCGTTTAAAGGCATGGAACGCGAGATGGGACGGCATGGGGCCGGAGAAGGAGAAAACCGAAAGAGTTACCAAAAAGATAGCAAGTCTTAAAGGTAAAGTCATTGCGGTCAGAAAGATCGCAAAGCCGGAAGTCGATTGGGCCGAGATCCTCACAGGGCTGAATCAGGCGGTAACCCCGCATATATGGCTGTCAAGTTTTGACATGGATATTAGCAAGGGTTCCGGGAAGAAACAGGTTTCTCGAAAGAAGTCAAAAAGCAAAAAAAAGAAAACAAAGGAAATTATAATTCCGGTGCTTTATCTTACGGGCTTTGCGCTTGGCGAAAGTGAAGACGCAACTTCCAGAGCGGCAAAATTTATCACCAGCCTGGAAAGGACAGATAAATTTTCGAAGTATTTTGATAAGATCGAACTGAAGAGCATGAAAAGCCAGAAGGTCTTAAAAGAAAGTGTCATGGGATTTGAACTGGGTTGTAAATTCAAAGTAAAAGAAGAGGATGCTGAAAAAAAGGGTGTGGATAAGAAGAAGAAAAAATAATTGTCTATAGAGGCAATGCGATAAGTGTTTTTCAATAACCCTATTCGGATACGAGAAAAAATGGTGGATATCAAAGCCCTTACGACAGAAAAGCTGCAAGAGCTGCTTCAGGACAAAAAGACCTTAACCTATATTGTCATGGGTGCGTTGGGGGTTTTTATTCTGGTGTATCTTTTTCTCGCGATTATTCCGTCATTTTCGAAACTGGTTAAAACAGGAA
>JABMSC010000142.1 GCA_013204685.1 Candidatus Omnitrophota bacterium
ATAAAGGCCAAGGATGTAAGGTTTAGAATAGGATCTTTTTATTAAGGGATAAACCCCACCAGAACAATCTATGAAAGGGAAAGACATGGCAAAAGAAAAACCGGCAAAAAAACCTCAAAAAACAAAAGAAGAAAAACCGGCAAAGGGAGATCCGAAAAAATACGACGCCACAACTATTCAGGTCCTTGAAGGGCTTGAGGCGGTCCGCAAGCGCCCCGCCATGTACATCGGAGATACCGGCAAGCGCGGGCTTCATCACCTGGTCTACGAAGTCGTAGATAACTCCATAGATGAAGTTATGGGAGGATTTTGCGATAAGATCGATGTTGTGATACATGCCGACGAGAGCATTACAATAAAAGATAACGGCCGGGGCATCCCTACAGAGATGCACGCGAAGATGAAAAAGCCCGCCGTTGAAGTTGTGATGACCACACTTCATGCCGGGGGAAAATTCGACCACAGGGTTTATAAGGTTTCCGGCGGGCTCCATGGTGTCGGCGTGAGCGTTGTTAACGCGCTCAGTGAATGGCTGAGGGTTGAGATAAAAAGGGAAGAGAAGATATACTCTCAGGAATACCACAAGGGAGCGCCAGCCACAAAACTCAAAGCCATGGGAAAAACAAAAGCAACAGGAACGGCTGTAACCTTCAGGCCCAACGAAGAGATCTTTGAGGAAACAGCCGTCTTCATTTATGATATCCTGGCGACACGCTTGAGAGAGCTGGCTTTTTTAAATAAGGGAGTGAAGATAACCCTCACGGACGAGAGAACGGATAAAGCGGCCGAGTTTTTCTATAAGGGAGGCATTATATCTTTTGTAGAATATATGAATAAAAGGAAAAACCCGCTGCACAGCAAGATCATATACCTCGACAAGGAGAGGGAGAACGTAGAAGTAGAAGTTGCCATGCAATATAACGAAGGATATGCTGAAAGCATCTACAGTTTCGTGAACAACATCAGCACCACAGAGGGCGGAACGCACCTTACGGGATTTAAATCCGCTCTTACAAGAACCGTAAAAAATTACGGGAAAAACCGGGGACTCATAAAAGACGAAGCAATGTCGGGAGACGACGCAAGGGAGGGCCTGACAGCAGTTATAAGCATAAAAGTGCCCAATCCCCAATTCGAGGGGCAGACAAAAACAAAGCTCGGGAACTCTGAAGTTGAGGGAATTGTTGAAACAGCAGTTAATGAAATGCTGGGAAGCTATTTTGAGGAGAACCCGTCAGTAGCAAGCAAGATCGCAAAAAAAGCGCTTACGGCAGCAAGAGCACGAGAAGCCGCAAGAAAGGCCCGGGAGATCACCCGGCGTAAAGGGGCCCTGGAGGGCGGAGGCCTTCCCGGCAAACTCGCCGACTGCTCTGAAAAGGATCCGGCGCTTACAGAGATATATATTGTTGAGGGAGATTCAGCGGGAGGTTCAGCCAAGCAGGGTAGGGACAGAAGATACCAGGCGATATTGCCCCTGAAAGGAAAGATAATCAATGTTGAAAAAGCCCGGATCAACCAGGTTTTAAGTAACGAAGAGATCAAAACAATGATCACCGCTATAGGGGCCGGCGTTGGAGAAGAGTTTAATGCCGCAAAAGTACGGTATGCCAAGATCATACTGATGTGCGATGCTGACGTCGACGGGTCTCACATTAGAACCCTTATTCTTACCTTCTTTTTTCGGCAGATGAGGGATCTTTTGGAGCAGGAACATGTGTATATCGCCCAGCCGCCTCTTTTCAGGGTAAAGCGCGGAAAAAAAGAAGAGTATATCAGCACAGAGAAAGAGATGAAAACTTTTCTTCTGGAGCAGGGCTCAGAAGGCATGCAGGTTACCGGCGCCGGAAGCAAGGCAGCCATTCCTACTAAAAAACTAGGGGAGCTATTGGACATATTACTGAAAATTGAAAAGCTAACACATGCTATCGAGCGGCGTGGAGTAAAGTTTGGTCAATACCTCGAAAAACGGGACCCAAAGACCAAAAAATTGCCACTTTATAGGGTAAAAGTGGAGGGGGAATACAAATATGTCTACGATGACGATGAACTGGCCAAGATGAGAGCAAAAGAAGGCAAAGAAAAAGAGATAGAAATGGCCGGGGACAAGACCGAAGAGGGGCCAACCGACCAGACCGTCATGGTACAGGAGTTTTATGAAGCCAAAGAGCTGGAAAAGCTGTCAAAGGAAGTGGCGAAATTTGACCTAGACATAGCGGACTATGAAAGGGAAAAACCGAAAGAAGACGAGGAATACAAAAAGAAAAAAGGGAAAAAAGAAAAAGAGCAAAAACCGATCTTCACGGTCAATGGCGGCATAAAGATATATTCCCTGCACGATCTTTTGGGGCACGTTTTGCTTGAAGGGGGAAAAGGCATGAGCATACAGCGGTACAAGGGCCTTGGCGAAATGAATCCGGATCAGCTGTGGGAGACAACGATGGATCCGGAGAAAAGAACCCTGCAAAAAGTAACAATAGAAGATGCCGTAGAAGCGGACGAGATGTTCACGATCCTTATGGGGGACAACGTAGAGTCCAGAAGGGCTTTCATAATGAAACACGCGAAGGATGTGAAGAATCTTGACATATAGGCAGGCGCACACAGTTTTAGCCCTGGAATAATCAGAAAGGAAAAACATGTACACACAAAACGAAAAAATAATACCGATCAACATTGAAGAAGAGATGAAGGATTCTTATATTAATTACGCGATGAGCGTAATTATCGGTCGCGCATTACCGGATGTGCGTGATGGCTTGAAGCCGGTTCATCGACGGATTTTATACGCGATGAAAGATATGGGGCTGGTGCA
>JABMSC010000143.1 GCA_013204685.1 Candidatus Omnitrophota bacterium
GAGTAGAACACTCGACTTTGATAAGGCGCTCTTGCAGACTATCCCTTTCGGCATGGATATAGTCGATGAAAAAGGCAATGTTCTTTTTATCAACAAGAATTTTGAAGCATCATTCGGCAAGGATGCCGTTGGGAAGAAGTGCTGGCATCTCTATAAAGACGACCGGAAGCAATGTCCTTTTTGCCCCCTGAAAGAGGGGGTAGATGTAGGAAAAACCCGGTCGATCGAAGTCGATGGTGTGGCCGGCGGAAAATCTTTTCTGATAACGCATACAGGCATGAACTATAGCGGAAAAAAGGCAGTCCTGGAGATATTCCAGGATATAACTCTTCGCAGAAGAGCAGAAGAAAGCCTTCTCGAGACGGTTAAGATGAAGTCGGACTTTGTTTCTATGGTGTCACACGAACTGAGGACTCCGCTTACTGTTATCAATGAGAGTATTGACTTTGTGCTGAGGGGTAAAGATGAGCCCCTCCCCGGGGATCGGATGAGATTTCTGAAGATGGCAGAGAAAAATGCCCGGAGGATGTCACGGCTTGTCACGGGTGTTCTTGACTTCCAGAAGCTTGACGCCGGGAAAGAACAGTTCAGGATCCGGAGAAACGATATAAACGCACTCATTCGTGAAGTTCGTGATATGCTAAGGGGCGCGGCGGAGAAAAAGGGTCTGAAAATAAACCTGTCTCTCGGCAGGGATGTGGATAAGGTCAAGTTTGACCGCGATAAAATACTGCAGGTTATGACAAATCTGGTCAATAATGCCGTCAAATTTACTAAAAAGGGAGACATTCAGATCGCGACAAAGAAGGAAAAGGATTTTATTGTTGTGTCTGTGTGCGACACAGGGATCGGTATCAGAAAAAGCGACCGTCATAAGGTCTTTCAAGCGTTTGAACAGATCGATCGCACAGAGGGCACGGGGCTGGGTCTTGTGATCTCAAAAGAGATTATCGGGCGGCATCACGGCAGAATATGGGTCGAGTCGGTGAAGGGAAAAGGTTCAAAATTCCATTTTGTTCTACCTGTAAAATAATGGCGGGAGTGTGTATGCAGAATTTCGATCTTTACAATCCAACTAATGTTGTTTTCGGCAAGGGTGAAGTCCCCCGGATAGGCGAACTTACCGCTTCATACGGCAGACGAGTTCTCCTGGTTTACGGCCTTGGCAGTGTGAAAAAAACCGGACTTTACGATAAGGTAACAGGAAGCTTGAGGGAGGCCGGGGTTGAGTGGGTTGACTCCGGTGGTGTAAAGCCTAATCCGGTACTGTCGTTTGCCCGCGAAGCTATAGGTACATTCAAACAGGAAAAACTGGATGCTATTGTTGCTGTGGGCGGAGGAAGCGTTATTGATACCGCCAAAACTGTCGCGGCTGGCTCCCGGTACGACGGTGATGTGTGGGATTTCTTCACCGGAAAGGCGGGAATAGAAGATGCTTCGCCTGTAACGGTTGTCCTGACCCTCGCAGCGGCTGCTTCTGAGATGAATGGCGGAGCGGTTATAACCAATGAGGACACGCTTCAAAAGACACATATCGTTTCACGACATCTTTTTCCGAAAGCATCGATCCTTGACCCCGTCAACACTTTTACTGTCCCCAGGAATTATTCAATGTATGGTGCGGTTGACGCGATCATTCACGTGCTTGAGCCGTACTTCAACAGTTCCGATCCGGACACGCCGCTCCAGGACAGATTTATAGAAGGCCTTATAAAGACCATAATGGAAAGCGCGGATATTATTTACCGCCAGCCGAACAATTATAATGCAAGGGCCAATATGATGTGGGGGGCGACCATGGCCCTGAACGGCATTGCCTCTTCCGGCGCGGGGTGCACGGGCTTTCCCATGCACATGATAGAGCACTCATTAAGCGCGATATATGATATTGCGCACGGCGCGGGTCTGGCTGTTGTGGCCCCGGCATGGATGAAGTACAATGCGCCTGAGGAGCCCCGCAAGTATGCGCAGTTCGCGGAGCGTGTGTTTGACATTGGAGGAGGCACGCCCGAAGAGCGGGCCCTGGAGGGCATTGCGGCTCTTGAAAGGTGGTTTTCGTCGGTGGACGCTCCGGTAACCCTGGAGGATGCGGGCATTCCCGCCGAAGACATCAACAAAATAGCCAAAAACGCAAATTCACTCTCAGAGCTCTGGGGGCTGCCTGATTATACCGTGGATGTGATCGCTGACATTTTAAGGCTGGCGGTTTAAACTCACAATATGAAAATCTCCCTTACAATACTCTTTATGATCCTTTTTCTCTCCTTTAACGCTTTTGGAGAAGCCGCGGAGAGAGAGACAAGGGTTTTTAATGCCGCGCATGGCGACCTTGAGGGCTTGCACCAGGCGCTTGTTCATATGGCCAGCGATGACGGTAAGGTTTCCGTGCTTAGAGATTCAAACAGCATAATTGTTGTCGACCATCCCGAGAACGTGATCCGGATGGAGGGCGTCTTTAAAACTCTTGACGTGCCTAAAAAAGAGGTTTTGATAAAAGC
>JABMSC010000144.1 GCA_013204685.1 Candidatus Omnitrophota bacterium
AACTTTTGCATTCCCAGATTGTTAAGATAAGTTGCCGTCTCCATACTATTCGGCGTCGCCAGAAAATCTATCTTTAGGTGTCCGCAGTAGCCGAAAAGCGTCATCCACTGGTCCCTGTTTAAGTCTCCCATGAATTTAACGGCGTCCGCCCCGGCATTCTTGGCTTCCTCAACCAATCTTTTGCCATTGTCCAGATCCGCCTCCATTCCCAAATCTGCTGCCGCGATAATGTAAATCATTTTTTATTCCTCCACCACTTCAGTATTCCCTCCAGCGCGGCCTTGAGCTCTATTTTCGGCTTCCATCCAGTCTGTAGGCAGAACTTTGAGGGATTGCCGACAATCTGTTCCGGCTCGGATCCGGATCCCATGGACGGATCGTGCTCAATCTTTATGCCCTTCTCCTTGGAAAGCTCAAACAGTGTTCCCAGAACCTTTTTTAACTTGACGCCCCGGCCTGAGCACACGTTGTAGGCGTTGCCGGGAACGGCGCTGTCCACCGCCATAGCGATGGCTTTGACAGCATCCGACACGTGAATGAAATCCCTGACCAGACCCAGATCGCCGATCCTAATTATCGGCGGCCTCGTCTTGTTCTCTATCTGTACTATCTTGGACGCCCATCCGGAGATTACAAAATCGGCTGACTGCCCGGGACCGATTATCCCAAAAAAACGCAGGCGAACCACCGGCACGCCGTGCGCGAGGTGGTAGCAGCATCCGAGAAGGTCGGCCGCGCATTTCGACACGGCATAAAGACTCGCCGGCTGGAACGCCTGCGATTCCCTTATCGGCTGCTCGTGCGGATGCGCGTATCCGTATTGCGCCGCGGTGCACGCCAGAATTACGACTGGCGGCCTGTCCAGATGGCTGGCGGCGTTTAGAATCTCGTTTGTGAGTATTCCGTTCGCCGAAAGCATCGAAACATCTTTCTCCATCGGGCTTCCGGGCATCATCGCCGCAAGATGGACTATTGCATCGGGCTTGATATTTAGAATCTCGGACGCGCATCCCATCGCCAGATTTTTTTCAGGCAAATCCCATCCAATAATCTCGTGCTTTTTTAGGCTGGAGAGCGCATTGAAAAGATGCGAGCCCACGAAGCCTTTGTGTCCTGTGATTAAAATTTTCATTTAATTATCTCCTATTATAGTATCTTCCCACAAATCGCCGATTAGCATTGAAGCACCTTTAAAATTATGTCCAAATTTTTGTTGTAGATAAAAACCAACATCATCTACATAAACAGGACAATCTTTATAATCACCTTTATGAGATTCAAAATAATCCCATGTAAAAACTTTATTTTTCATAAGGGGATACAATTTTTCAATCCTTTGAACCATCATAAAAGTAGCAACCAATAAAATGCCTTTTTTTATTATTGTGGCTTCAACCAACCTAGTAGTTTTTCCGCTTTGCCTGGGTCCCATTATATATTTCATATAATCGTTCCCCCCGCCACAATCACGCCGTCCTTTTCCAACACAAACCGTCCCATTTCAGGGATATAATTAAACTTATCAAAAACAACTTCCTTAAATGTTTTAATCATTGCAACCCCCGCCTCATTTAATCCAATCGTCTCCGAATCTCCTAAACCCTTAAGCGTCGCGGAATCCAATTTTTGAAAAAAACACGAAATAGCGACCGAACATTCCTGTGTCGCCAAACGCAGCGTTAGTATTTCATTGGCAGAATATGGCATTTTCGACATCCAAAAAATATTCGCTTGAAATTCTTTGTCTGTATGCGGCAAATCGTTTTCATAGGATAGAACATCGCCTCTCTTTAATGGCACATTAGTTTTAAGACCGACATTGTCGCCAGCTTCTGCTTCTTCCAATTCTTCCCCAAATTTTAATATAGAATAAATACTGGCCTTATCATTGTTTGGAGAAACTGTGACTATGTCTCCCCTTTTTATTCTGCCCGACTCGACTTTTCCCAGATATACAATGTCATCACCGTGCGTAATAATGCTTTGAATGGGAAGCCTTAATCCCTTATCAATACCGTCATCAGACACGTCATAATTGTCCAGCAGTTTCAAAAGAGAAACGCCGTCGTACCATTTCATATTGTCCGACTTTGAGGCTATGTTGTCGCCGCACTCCGCTGAGACAGGGATGAAAGCGCGCACATATAATTCCAAATGCTTTAGAAATTCCTTTGTATCATCTTTGACTTTTTGAAATATTTCTTGAGAATATTCTACCAAATCCATCTTATTGATTGCGACTATAACATGCCTTATTCCCAAAAAATTAAGCAAAAAGGTGTGCCTCTTAGTCTGTTCCATGACGCCCTCTTTGGCGTCAACGACCAAGACGGCGCTGTCCGCCTGCGCCGCGCCGGTTATCATATTTTTTATAAATTCTACATGGCCCGGACAGTCTATGATGGTATGGGTTTTGGTATCTGTCTTAAAAGGTATCTGGGAAGTATCTATTGTAATATTTTTTTTGCGCTCGTCCTGAAAATAGTCAAGAAAGAAGCTAAAATTTATTTTTTCCTTGCCATATTCCTTGCTCGCCTTTTGAATCTCCTTGATTCTGTCGATGTACAGATTGTCGGTATCATACAATAATCGCCCTATGAGCGTTGATTTGCCGTGGTCGACAT
>JABMSC010000145.1 GCA_013204685.1 Candidatus Omnitrophota bacterium
ACGTAGCTCCGGCCGAAGATGAAGATAAGAAAGAAGAAGCAGCTCCCGCTGAAGAGGCACCCGAAGAAGCTCCTAAGGAAGAGGCGCCGGCATCTGAAGAAGCTCCGGCCGAAGAAGCACCGGATAAAGAAGCACCGGCTAAAGGTGCGGAAGAAGAAAAAAAGCCAGCGGAAGCGGAAGGTGAAGAAGCGCCCAAGAAAGGCCCTGCCAGAAAGCCGAAGGCAACCAAGCCGGCTAAGCCTACCGAGTGCGCCTCTTGTGCAAAAGCCTTGCTCAATAAGATATGGTATTACCGGAACGATGCTTTCTATTGCACGAAGAAATGTTTTAAACGTAAAATGGAAGAAGAACGCAAGAAGGCCGCTGAAGAAAAAGCAGCAGCTGAAGGCGCGGCGGAAGCTAAGGAATAGATAGAGGATATCAGGTAATCAGGGGGATAGGGTATCAGGAGAGAGGGGTATCGTGTGTGCAAAGCACACTGATGTCCCGATAACCGGATATCCCGATGCCCCCTTTTTAACACACAACCACTCATGTCACAAAAATCCATTCTAATAAGCAGTTGCCTAATAGGATCTGAATGTGCGTACGATGGAGGAGCGCGTACGGTGGAGGCAGTTAAGGAACTGTGCGGTTCGTATAGGTCATTCGATGTCTGCCCGGAACTGGCCGGGGGTCTCACCTGTCCCAGAGAAAGAAATGAGATCACTGGCGGCACAGGAAGAGATGTGGTTGAAGGAAGAGCGCGCCCCGTTAAAAATTTCAAAGAAATTTATAACGGGGCAAGGGTTCTCTCATCTTCAGGGGCAGATAATACCGAAAAGTTTTTAAGAGGCTCGAGAAAAGCAGTAGAGGTGGCTTTGGCGAATAAAGTAGAAGTTGCTATTCTGAAATCCAGAAGTCCTTCTTGTGGAAAATACAAAATACATGCCGGAACTTTTGATGGAACCATGCGGTTGGGTGAAGGAGTTACTGCGGCTTTACTGATGAAGCACGGAGTTAAGGTGTTTACGGAGCACGAAGTGGAGGAAGCGAAACGGGAACTGTCGGCTTAATCAGCTCATGAGTTTGTGCTGGGTTCTGAGTTCTGAGTGCTGAGTCTAATATAAATATGTACTTGTCACCCAACACTTAATAGTGTCCTCATTTACTCAGCACGCAGCACCCAGCACTCAGCACAATTATCCGCGAGCCATCGTCTGTGAGCCACAAGCTATTACATTGAAAATTCCTTTATTAATGTTATAATAATATCCATGGCAGACGATTGTATTTTTTGTAAGATAATAAGAAAAGAAATACCTTCTGAAATTGTCTTTGAAGACGATGAAATTCTGGTTTTTAAAGATATTAACCCTCAGGCTCCTGTACATTTACTTTTGATACCCACCAGGCATATTGAGACCTTAAATGATGTTGATCAGTCCGATCAGGCTCTTATAGGCAAGCTCTTGAGCGTGGCAAAGCATCTTGCCGGAGAAATGGGAGTATCCGAGGGCGGATATCGTGTAGTAGTCAATTGCAATAAAGATGCCGGGCAGGACGTTTTTCATCTCCATGCCCATCTTCTGGGAGGCCGGAAATTCAGCTGGCCCCCGGGGTAAGATCGTGTCCTGTGTAATGTGTTATGTGATTTTTAACTTTTTTGTTTAAACGGAGGAATGACATGGCCGAAAAAAAAGAACGCCGAAGATATCCCCGAATAAAGGATAACAATATAGGCGTAAAGTTATCCGGAGAGGGATTTAATGCAATAACGCAGAGCTTGGACGTAAGTGCATCGGGAATATACTGTAAAGTGGATAGACGAGTGCCTATTATGACAAAGGTGCAGGTTGTTGTTTCGCTTCCGGGTAAGGGGAAGTCTTCCACCCCCACCACTCTTAATCTAGACGGTGTTGTTGTTAGAGAGCATCCTGTTAATAAGAACGGCCATGTTGATCATTATGATATTGCGATTTTCTTCAACACACTGCTGCCCAGGGAAAGGGATGTTCTGGTCCGGCACATTGATCGCCAGTTAAAATAACAAACTCAAAAATACAATGGTTATTACAAAATACCTTTCAGTCAAAACGAAGGGCCATACTGATGTAATTGATGTTACTCCGGATTGTGAGGAAACAGTCGAAGACTCAGGCCTTGAAAATGGTGTCCTTACCATATTTAACCCCGGATCAACGGGCGGGCTTACGACTATTGAATATGAGCCGAATCTCATAAAAGATCTAAAGAATGCTTTAGAGATAGTTGCTCCCTCCGGGAAGGTTTATGAACACTCGAAGACCTGGCATGACGATAATGGCGTCTCCCACGTGAGGTCATCACTCATGGGACCGTCTATATCCGTTCCATTCGTGGACAGGAAGCTGACTCTGGGGACCTGGCAGCAAATAATTTTTTGCGATTTTGACACAAGCCCCCGGAACCGGAAGCTGGTTGTTCAGGTGGTTGGGGAGTAGGGAAATAAGGGATAAGGGTGTATGCCGGGTATCGGGGATCGTGATTCGTGATTCGTTATAAATTTCTTTGAAATTTGTAACGGGGCGTGGATCGGGGACCGAAAACCGATAACCGAATCACGAACGACGGAATATAAGCCATGGGTGAACTCATACAGCAAAAGCCGGTTAAGCTGATCGCAAGCATTATCTTTAAGGATAAAGAGGTTCTTGCAGATGCCGAGGGGAAACTAAAAAAACTATACGGACCCGGAGAAGAGCTGGAGCTTACGCTGCCATTCGATAAGACAGATTATTACTATCCTGAGATGGGTGAGCCTTTAGAGCGCAAGCTGATATGCTTCAAAAAACTTGTAAACAAGGAAAAAATAGAAGGGATAAAGATAGCTTCAAACCGGATCGAGGATCTCTTTAAGAACGGCGGAAAGAGAAGCATTAACATTGATCCGGGGTATGTTACTGAAGCCAAACTGGTCCTCTTAACCACTAAAGATTATACGCACAGGGTTTATATCGGACGAAAAATATTCGCTGAGTCAGCCTTATTTTTTCAGAACGAGACCTTTAACCCCTGGCCATGGACTTATCCGGATTATGCTTCGGATGAGATGGTTGGATATTTTAATAAGGTAAGAGCGCTTTACATGGATCAATACAAATAGTGGTCCGTGATCCGGGGTCCGTTGCCCGTCAACGAACCACGAACCACGAACCACGAACCACGAAAAATGTTTCTAAAACGCAAACACATACTTGTTATAGTTCTCTCTTCACTGATAATCGCTGTTGTTTTTGTTTCGACTTTAGTCGGATACAGTCTTTATGTGCAGTGGAAGAAGGACAGCTTCGCCGTTAAATACAGAAACTCCGTTTACAGATTGACGGCGGATCTTTTCCGGAAAGATATTGTGCTTTCCAACATGAAAGTTGCTTTTGCAGGTGATGAGGCATTCTCCGGAACTCCTTTGGTAGAGGGGAGTTTAAAGAACAATTCAAGCAAAACCGTAACTTCCGTGCTTGTAGAGGTATCCCTACGGAAAGCGGACGGGACCGTTATATACAAAGACTGGTTTTATCCTTTAGGGAAAAAACCTTTTGCCGGTTCAAGTTTATTTCCCGGGATAAAACAGCTTGGTAATGTCCTTTTGCCGGGCGAGGGGATCTCTTTCAGGTATCAATTAAGAAATTGTTCGCGTGAGGTCATCGACCAGCTTCTGGCTAAAACAAATTTTGCAAAAAAGCCTTCCGCGGGCGACATAGAACTGGTTTATACGATTTCAGGAGCAAGCGTAATATGAGGAAATTAACAGTACTCGTTGTGATCACAGTTTCAGTTATGGTTCTCCTTGTCATACTGGCATTCTTTTACGTGGATCTGAGCGGTCACAGGGGTTTTGTTTTTGAGCTATTGGTCGGGGAAAAGCTTTCCGGAACCCTTAAGATAGATAGATATGTAACTGAGGACAAACTTGTTTACAAGAGTGTTGGGGAGTATCCGGAAACCCTTGATTATCCCCTTGTAAGTGAGAAACTTTTCTTGAGGAAAAAGACTTTGGCGCTGCTGAAATTTATCGAGGAGGCAAGCGGGATCAAGGGACAGAAACGCTTAACGATGATAGCAGGGGAGAGCGGAAAATTCGATTTTTTGTTTATAGAGCACCCCAGATTCAGTATATTAAAGCAGGTATCGGAAGGGAAAGATGTCATGGTGTTTTCTCCATATGATCCTGTCCTCTGCATGGCTATTATGGATAAATACAATTTCTGGAAGAAAGGTGTCCAGTTTTTTAAAGTGATGGTTCCGGTGGGGGAGGCGGTTCCGCCTCTTATTGGTGATCTGGAAGTGAAATATCTGGAGGATGAGTTCATCCTTGTTATGGGACGCAAGGTAGAGGCTGAAAGTTATTCTTTCAGGTCCGGAACCTTGCCTGAGGTGAAGGTGTACCTTTCGAAATACGGTCACAGGCTTATCAAGATGGATGTTGGCCAGAAAAACATTCAATATACAATGGTCAGCACTATTGAGGATCCGGGAAAGAGATTGAAGTTGTTAACGGAGAAGCTCACCGCTCTCTTCACGCGAAAGGGGTTGGAGGAAAGTGATCAGAAGCAAGAAGAGGAGGCGTCTCCGGGAGAAAGATCAGCCGAAGACGAAAAGCTGAAGGGCGAGAAGCCGGCGGAGCCCGATGCGGACGAAGGGCGGGAGGAAGTATTCTTTGAAAGCACCGGATTGATCCTTTCCGGAAGGCTCTGGAAGCCGAAAGCGGAAGGGGTTTCACCCGCGGTATTGATCGTTCCCAGCGACTCTACGATCAAAAAAGGCGTGGCTCTGCTGATAGAGCATTTGGCGGGAGATCTCTCGGAATCCGGATTTACTGTTCTGGAATTCGACCTCCCCGGACAGGGCAAAAGCCAGGGTAGTTTTGCCGGGCTTGACGATGAAAAGAAGCTGAAGCATATAATATCAGCTGCAGCTTACCTCGAGGAGCTTCCATCCAGTGATAAAAATTCTATAAATTTTATCGGGTATGGCGATGCGGGGTATTTTGCGGTAAATGCCGCTACCCGGGTGCCTTCTGTAAATTCATGCATTTTGCTGGACATGCCGCTTTGGTCCGGAAAAGCGGATATCCCGCGGAAAAATTCAAAGAAAGATCTTAAAGAAATTTTTGCTCTTAAAGGGTTTGGTCCATTGAATGAAGAATATTCAGAAAGCGCTGCGAAGGCGATCGTCGAACAAAATAAAGACATCATTTTGTCCAGTGACGATTTCTCTTTCTTTTTGGGGACAAAGATCCCGGATAAAGAGTACAGGGAATTTTTGACCCGTGATTATTATGGGTCTATAGTTTCCTTTGACAGGCCGCTACTCTTTATTCACAGAAAAGAGGGGACAAATTTCGCCCCCCAGAGCGTGAATGACATAAAAAAATTGTTTAAGGATAAAGGGGTTCAGGTCGAATTTGTCACATTTCGCAGCACGGGGCAATATATGCAGGATATTGCCATAATGAATGCCTCTGGTTTTTCTGTTAACAATAACATGCTGGAAGCTATCAAAAAATGGCTGAAAGAAAGCGGCATGCGGAAACAAGAACCTGCTGAAGAGGCTGTCGAGGAAGTGGCGGCCTCCGGCGGGCTAAATTGAGGATTGTTGTTATAGTATATGCGCTATATAGTTATAACTATCATACTTAAGTAATACTTGACGGGTGTATCCCTATATGATATACTTCTGCAAATATCAGCCATGCTGATATTTGGAAAAAAACGGGGTATTTGGGGTGATTTCAGGCCCCTGAGCATATGCCGGTAAACCTTTTATTGTATTAATTTTCGAATCATACGGAGAGTGAATATGAAGCAGAAATTACCCGAAAGAAGACGTTTTATAAGAACTGAAATACCTGCAAAGCTTATCGTAAAAGGCGGCGACCGGGTAGATGAGATCATTGCAAAAAACATCTCTCCGATCGGTCTCGGGTTTGAGATCGCGAGAGAACTTAAAGACTCCGAAATGCTGGAAGTGACCCTGCATCTTCCGTCGGTAAGCGGGCCAATTTCCCTGGAGGGCAGGGTTGCGTGGCACACCAAGATGAGCCGGGAAGATGACGCCCCTTATGATGTCGGTCTTGAAATAGTTGGTGTGGAAGATGAAAAGAAGAATGTGCTCTTAAAGTATCTGTGTGATCTGCTTTATGGATCCACTTACAAGGAAAGAACGTGATTCCTGCCGGAGGTGTATGTTGAAGATACGTCATTTACTGTGTTTGGCTCTATTGTGTCTTATTGCAGCCGGATGTGCTGAGATAGAAGTGCCCCAGATGGAAAATATTTTAAAGGATCCTCTCGGGGAAGGCTCTCTCAAAAGAGGCATGACCAAGAGTGAAGTTACTACAGTTTACAGGGACCCCGACATGAAAAGAACCGTTGTCTCCTCCGAATGGGCCGAGCCAAGAGAAGAGTGGTTTTATAAAGCAAACTATTCTGTGCTTCCCGTTGGCGCAGGATACCTGTCGGAAGACCTTTATCTTTATTTCGATGATGAAAACCTGACAAATATCAGCAGGACGCCTTTGGGCAGAAGTGAGGAAGTTGAGAAAAATGCCGAATAAAGCATTGAATGATATTACAATATCCAGGGCGATCATCGAGAGTTTTTCAGACAAACTTATCAAGTATCTCAAAACAGATGTTGCCATCGTTGGTGCGGGCCCCGCGGGCCTTGTAGCCGGCTATTATCTGGCCAAAGCGGGGGTGAAGGTTTCCCTCTACGAGCGTAAATTGAGTGTTGGCGGAGGCATGTGGGGCGGCGGCATGATGTTCA
>JABMSC010000146.1 GCA_013204685.1 Candidatus Omnitrophota bacterium
AATTAATGATATTGTATCGGGCGATCTCTCACGGGAGGAAGCTTTTTCCGAAGAAAAAAGAAAAGAGATAATGGATGCCGTTCTGCCGTTTAGAGGTGAGGATAATGCTCAAGAGGTGGAGAAGGCCTGGCGCCGGCTGGAGAAACTTTACGGCACGGATGAAGAGGAAGAGTTCGAGAGGAATTTAGAAATTGTAACCGGTGCTGTTATCTTTGATGTAGAGAAGCGACATGGTTCCCGCAGCGTGAGCTGGCAGTCGCTTGAGGAATTAGGGCTTTTTGAGGTCGAGACGGTAGACTCAATACAAGGGGCCGAGAACGATGTTGTTATATTGTCGCTGGTGAGGAGCAATGAAAAGGGCAATATAGGGTTCCTGGGAACCAGCGACGGTTTGCAGAGGCTTAATGTTGCTTTTTCAAGGGCGCGTGAAAAGTTTACCGTTATAGGTGACTTATCCGGAACCTTAACTAAGGCCAACTACACCCCAAGGAAGCGCACCCCGTATGCACTGAACAGGCAGGAAAACACCTTCCGCGCGCGGGAGATATTTAAAAAGACTCTGGATTATTCCAGGGAATTAAAAGTTGAGTATGAGCTGGAGCGGGGCGAAAGAAAGTCGGAAGAACTCGTAGGCTTTCTTAGTGAAACTGGCCTCAGGAGTAAGGACGACAAGGATATAATAATCGCTTTAGACACGAAGTGGTTCCCTGACAGGGAAGGCATTGAAGGGCTGGTGAGCGCGATCTTCGGTCTTTCCGGAAAAGATAATATTATAATTGTTAAGGGTGAGGGTGCCGGGCTTGCCGGGGAAATTGAAAAGGTCAGGGGAAACACTGATCTGGGGAACATACTTATCCTGGGAGGCGAGGAAACAACGAGTGACAGCGCCTTTAATGATTATAGAAACAAGTCATGTTTTGTAACGGTAGACCCTTCAGAGCTGTATAATAACATGACGTCTGATGAGTACACCTATATAAGGATAGTGGAAATGCTTCTTTTAGCAAGCACACTTGCCTTTGGCGAGGGCTACTCGCTTAAGGACCTGCGCAGAGAATACCCCGCGATCAAAATAATGGAGCTTGATTCACCCCGTGCATTCATATTGATACCAGACTGCGAGACCTTTCCCCTGGATGATATGAAGAAGATCTATAACGCTCAAGCCGAAGTTTTTATCCGCCTGTAAGCTCTTCTGTAGAAACACATTTCCTGATAAAATTTGCACATCAATAGTAATATGATATAATATTCTCAATATTATATTCGCCCAGGTTAGACATTAACTGAATGAAAGGATTTCATGAAGTTCAAAATAGTTTTTCTGCTTCTGCTTCTTTCCGTTATTACCCTCGCTGTAGGTTATCCGATCTATCTTTATTCATTGAACGCTCGAACGGTTTCAGTTACCGGGGATGTTCGTGTCCTGGGGTCCGGCCAGGACGGCTGGCAGAAACTTGCCGCCAGGCGGACTCTTCGCGTGGGGGATACAGCTAAAACTTCAGACAGTTCCGGGAGCGTATTCGTTTTCGGGGGAGCGGCTAACACAGTCGTCAAAGCGAATAAAAACACTGAATTTAAGGTTATCGATAAGGATCCGCCGCAGCTGGAGCTTGTAACAGGTGAACTTATGGCGGCGCTTACCCGGCCTTCTGTTAAGAGGAGCACATTTACCATAAAAACCCCGAACGGTGTATGCGGCGTGAGGGGGACGGGATGGAAGGTCGCTTCCGACAAAGATACCGGCACTCAAATAGAGGTATTTGAGGGACGCGTAAAATTCGGAAAAACACCCACCCTTTATTATGAAGACCCCTACATAGTCCGCAGTGGTAACGCTCTTAAAGTAAAGGGCACCGGTGACGGGGATTATAAATACTCCGCGCTCCTGCCGGGTGAGTACCGCATGTGGAACCGGTGGATCAAAAATGTCTCCGGAAAACTTAATAAAATGTTTGTTTATAATGAGCTTACCGGAAGCGAAGCAGATCCGTATCCAACTTTTCAGAAAGGCATTACCTATGCCTCATGGCAGAGCTGGGGATACGCGAGTTCTGAGTCGAATCTCTCCATGTCGAAACTGGAAGAGAAGGCCGGCGCTAGCTGGGTCAACATCCTGGTGACATGGTATCAGGATGACATAGAGTCGACAGAGATCCGGCCGGATTTGGACAGAACCCCGACCGATGAAAATGCCGCGCATATTATTGAAAAAGCCCGGAAGCTGGGCCTTCACGTAATGCTTACGCCGCAGCTCGATATAAAGAACATAGAAACTGGCGGATGGCGGGCGGATATCGGTTTTGCTGACGCCTCCGGCTGGGACAAGTGGTTCGTAAGTTATAAAGAATTTATCCTTTATTATGCGAAAATGGCCGAGAAACACGATGTGGAAATCCTGAATATTGGAACCGAGCTTTCACTTTCAACAACAACCAGGCCCGATAAGTGGATAAAATTGATCGCGGAAGTGCGTAAGGTGTATAAGGGCCGGCTCGTATACACTGCCAACTGGTTTGACGAATACAGCGAGATAAAATTCTGGGAATATCTGGATTATGCGGGGATCTCAGCGTATTTCCCGCTGACAGAAGAGGAAAAACCTTCCTATGATACCATACTTGCCGGCTGGAAAAAATGGGTTGAAGAAATCGACCGGTGGCAGAAAACCCACGGAAAACCCGTAATATTTCCCGAGATCGGTTACCGGAGCGTCGAAGGGGCGGCACGCGAGCCATGGGAATTCCTGAAGGGCGGCGAGGCGGACCTCCAGCAGCAATACGATTGCTATAAAGCCGCGCTTGAGACCTTCTGGGGCAAGGAATGGTTTTACGGCATGTACTGGTGGACGTGGAGGACAAAAGCATCTATCCAGGGAAAATATGACAGGGGCTACACCCCGAATGACAAGCCGGCCCTGGGGCTTTTAGCAAGGTGGTATTCGCGGCCGGATCCGCGCAGGCGTATGGCCCTGGCGACAAAAGTGATCGATAGATTTGTGGATCTGACAGAAAAGATACGCAAATATAAGGAGGAAAAATGAAACTCACAAGCCCCGATTTTAAGAACAATGAACATATCCCTTCAGAATTTACCTGCCAGGGCGAAGATGTGAACCCCGGGCTTATTATTGAGGACATCCCGGCATCCGCCGTGAGCCTTGCGCTTGTGGTAGATGATCCCGATGCCCCCATGGGCAACTGGGATCACTGGATAGTTTTTGATATGCCGCTTCTTGGGCGCGTTGAGCGTGATTCCGTTCCGGGCAGGCAGGGGGTGAATGATTTTGGGCGGCTTAACTATGGAGGGCCGTGTCCTCCTTCCGGGACACACCGGTATTTTTTCAAGCTGTATGCGCTTGATGCCGGGCTCGGCCTTGAAGAGGGTATCGCGAAAGGCGCACTGGAGAAGGCAATGGAGCCTCATATTTTAGAGGTGGCAGAACTGGTGGGTTTATATAAAAAGTCGTAAATAAGAAATTAATTTGTTTAAAAGCGTAAACACAAAAGGAGAAAGAAATGAAGATCCTGAAGAAAGTATTGATCGGTGTTCTGATCGTCGTGGTTGTCCTGGCGCTGGGCAAGGACATTATTATCAAGACCGCTGTTGAGACCGGCGTTAGTGCGACAACGGGCCTCGGGCTCAATATCAAAAAATTCAAACTTGGCATGATGAAGTCACTTGTTGATATTGGTGACCTGAGGATGTATAACCCCAGGGGGTTTGAAGACAAATTGATGCTTGATATGCCCGAGATCTATGTCGACTATGAGGTAACTCCCTTGTTCAAGGGTAAGGTCCATCTGAAAAAAATAAGCATCAATATGAGTGAGTTTGTTGTTGTTAAGAATAAGAATGGCGATGTTAACATAAACTCAATAAAAACAGTTAAAGCTGTGGAAAAAAAGAAAGCCGAGCCTAAAAAGAAAAAGAAGGCCGAACCTGCGAAGAAGGGGAAGGCTCCCAGGATCCAGATCGATGAGCTGAACCTCAAGGTTGGCAAGGTTGTTTATAAGGATTATTCAGCGGGTGGTGATCCGAAAGTGCAGGAATTCAAGATCGATCTTGACGAAACATATAACAACATTACGGATCCGGCCACACTTGTGAACCTCATAATCGTTAAGGCTCTAGCGCGTACGAGCATTGCGCGGCTTACCAACTTTGACATTGGCGCTTTGCAAGGCAGTGTCGCAGACTCCATGGCAGCGGCTCAGAAATTAGCGGAAGAACGGCTTGCGGCGGCCCAGGCTCTGATTGGCGACAAAACGAAAGCGCTGTCACAGGCTGGCGGGCAGGCGAAACAGGCTGCGAGCGACGCCTCTGATACTGTTAAAAAAGCCGCTGACGATCTTAAAGATACGTTTAAGATGCCATTTGGCAAAAAATAAGACATAAGGAGAATAAGTCTCATGAAAAAAAACATTTTGGTGCTTGCAGGTTCCTGTCTGCTGTTCGGTGCGATATGCGCATATGCCCCTTCCGGTGAGTGCATCCCAAGGACCGCGAAGGAAGCAGAGGAGGAAGAATATACCGATATTGACACTATGCTAAACAAATCTGCGCAGCAGGGAAAACTTGCCGGCGAAGTTGATTCGGCCTCGATGGTGAGCGATGCCGAGTCAGGCGGACTTTCGCAGCAGATACAGGATACAATAGAAGCGCAGAACGAACTTGAGAATGATTAGTGATCGAGGACATATGACATAAGTTTCTTTTAACCGCTTAAGTCATGGTCTCATCTAAAGGAGAAAACTATGCAAAAATACAGAAAATGCGCCATTGCCGTCTTTATGCTGGCTCTTTTGGTCGCAGCGGCAGGGTGCACCAGCGTAAATGAATACGGCGGGGTAAGCCGTGACGACAATTATCGCCCCGGCGGGGAATACGAAGGCGTAGGCTCTCAGGATTCCAGTGATATGGCCGAGATCGCCTCAGGCGGTACGTTCGGACAAACCAATTATTGATCTTATGCAGGGGATGTAAATTCGACCGGGTAACTTATATGGGAGCGTAGCTCAACGGATGAAAAAAACAGCATTTCTGACAGTGCTTTTGCTGGGGGTGTTCCTGGCGGCGGGATGCGCGGACAGAAACACGAATCCCCGGTATGTCCTCTCAAAATATCTCGACGCGTCTCTCCATGGAAGGGAAAAAGAAGCTTATAAATATTTATCATCAGCGGATAAAACCGCTAAACACCTGCCGCCGACAGAGGATGCTGCCCCCCGCAAAGAAAGCGTCTTCCGCCAGGTGATTTACGACAATATTACTTATAAGATCGACAGCATGAAAGCTGAGGGGGATAAAGCTGAAGCTATGGTTACGATAACTACTCCTGATTTTGGGGTCATGTTCAGGGATATTCATGCCGCTGCTTTTGGTTCCATATCTCAGGAGACCCTTGCCCCCGGGGAGCTGGACGGGATCCTGGCCGAAAGATACAAGGACCGGGGCTTGCCGATGACGACTACAGCCAAAAATTTTTCACTTGTTAAAGAGGGTGACCGGTGGAAGGTAATCCTCGGCTTGGAGCCGGATGAACTTGATGAGAATACGATGGAAGCGTATTTCACGGACGTTTCAAGATAGGCAGGGTGAGATGGCGCGCTTTTTAACAGGCAGGAAATTTATAAAAGTTCGAATGAAATATTGCCAAAGATCATTAATGGTTTTTGTGGCGGCTTTTTTTCTGTGCGCGCTTTATCCCGCAGTCTCATCGGCGGGCGGGAACGCGAGAACTCATCAAAAAGTGTTCAAGGAACACAAGGAAGAACGGGACAGGGGTGACATCTTTAAATACGACCCTGTAGACGGCCTTACCATAATCCCCTTAGATACGATAATAGACCCCTCAACTACATTTGTTTTTCAGGGAAGCCCCAACCCGGATATCCAGCACAAAAAAAATAACGGCGTTTCCTGGGTCTTGTATCTTGATATTTACAAGAAGTTCTGGGATTGGGGCATAGCTTTTGTTGAGATGAAACTGGGGATAGGAGACACGATCGAGAGGTCCCTGAACGTTTTTAATGGTGCAAACTATAACTCTTATCCTATCGGAGGTAATTTCCGTGAACATGAATTCTGGTACAAACAGTTTCTTTTTGACAAGCAGGTTACGATAACGCTGGGGGAGGTAAGCGGCAGGGATATGCTGGCGCAAAATAAATACGCCGGCGATGATGATATTCAGTTCCTCGCATATATTTTCAATAGACCGCCGACAGTAGAGTGGGCACCTGCTTATACGTTTACGATCCACACAGATATATGTATTAACAAATTTGATTTTATGGATTTTCAGTTCGTATTCATGGAAGGTGACGCTGACTGGGAGAAGATCTTTGATAAAGGCATTTATGGGTGGCAGGTAAATTTAAAACCCGATAAGCTATTTAACCTTGATCCGGAACAATGGGCCGGGAATTACCGGTTCTATTCATGGGTTAACACCCGTTTTCACACGAAGCTTGTTGATGAGGGCGACATGCCCACAACCGACACAAAAGAGATCAACTACGGCTTTGGGGTGAGTTTTGATCAGAAGATCACGGATGTTTATGGCGTGTTTGCCCGCACGGGTTTTCAGAGGCCCGATCTTATCCCTGCGGGAGATCCGCATGGAACAACGATAGAGTTTGCCTGGGCCGCGGGAGGACAGATGACGGGGAAATACTGGGGCCGCAAGGGTGATATTTTTGGTTTGGGTGTCGGCCAGGTAGTCCCGAGCCGGGAATATGCCGAGGCGGGTAACTCCGGCAGGGCGGAGGGTCACATAGAGACCTATTACAGCATGGCTCTTACCAGATTTCTATTTGTCAGCCCCGAAGCCCAGCTCATCTGGAATCCGGGAGGGATCGGAACCGGTGCTGCAGATCCTGTATTTGTATACGGCCTAAGGGTACACGCTGATTTTTAGGAGCGCGAACTAACTTTTTTATGCAGAATAAACCAAAACACAAAATAAACCTTTTTACGCTTATCATGATCTCTTCCGCTATCGTGGTAAGCATCAGGAATTTTCCTACAGAGGCGGAGACAGGGCTCCACATGATATTTTTTGCCCTGGTCGCAGCCATCGGGTTCTTTGTTCCGGTGGCACTCGTCTCGGCGGAACTTGCCACCGGGTGGCCCAAGCAGGGCGGGATATACGCCTGGGTCAAAGAAGCTTTTGGTGACCGGCTGGGTTTTGTAGGCATATGGCTGCAGTGGACTTATATGATAATAGGAAGTATCGCGATGCTTTACTTTATCGGGGGGTCGCTTGCTTTTCTTTTTGCTCCGTCAATGGCGCATAATAAGTACTTCCTTTTTGCTATTCTCATGATAATAGTGTGGGGGGCAACTCTTTTCAGTTTCCGGGGCATCAAGGCATCGGGTATGGTAAGCACCATATGCTTCTTAGGTGGTGTGCTCATTCCCGGTATCCTTATCATCTCGCTGGGCCTGACATATGTGCTTAAAGGGAACCCTATCCAGATCAGCATGTCGCTTGATAAGATCAGCCTTATACCCGACATGAGCAGAATAACTTCTCTTGTCATTCTTGTGGGTTTTATCAGGGCCTTCACGGGGATCGAAGTGTCTTCTTCGCACGCTAATGAGGTGACAAATCCCACGCGTAACTATCCGATCGCTATCTTTGTGGTGGTCATTTTGGGATTTCTTCTTAATATTCTGGGGTCATTTTCCGTAGCCGCTGTTGTTCCTCAAAAGCATATTAGCCTCCTGGCTGGACTTATGCAGGCATATCATGATTTCTTCCACAAGTTCAACATGGGCTGGATCGTTCCGATCGTAGGCATCATGATAGCCGTCGGGGCTATTGGTGAGATAAGCACCTGGACGCTGGGTCCGGTCCGTGGCATACACGCAAGCGCTAAGAACGGTGAACTTCCTCCATTCTTCCAGAAAGTCAACGATAACGGCATTCCTACACATCTTTTGATCGTCCAGGCGTCTTTTATTTCACTGGTGGGAGGGGGGCTTCTTTTTATGCCTAACCTTAACACTTCTTTCTGGATGTCAAACGTGCTTGCGGTCCTCATCTACATAGTTATGTATTCGCTGATGCTGCTTGCGGGGATCCGCCTCCGCTATAAGAAAGCGGATGCCGCAAGAAAATACCGCATCCCCGGCAGGAAGAACCTTGGGATGTGGGCGGCCGTTCTTACCGGGCTCGCGACACTTACCTTCTGTTTTCTGATATCTTTTTTGCCGCCCGACCAGCTGAAGATCACTCATAAAACTTTGTATGTGTTTCTTTTGATCCTGGGGTTTGTTGTACTCGTATCGGTTCCTTTTGTCGTTTACCGCGCCAGGCGACCGGCGTGGAGGATCGTTAACAGTGAAAGAGAGGAGAGTGAGTTATGAAGATTCTAAAAGTGAGTTTGATTACGCTATCATGTTTACTGCTCGCTGTGGGCGGAGGTGGTGACCTCGGAGCAGCGGAGGCTTCCAAGCCGGCTGTAAGCGATCCGGATCTTCCCACTGTCGTGGTTGTTTCGACCGGCGGGACCATCGCAGAGAAAAGAGATCCAAAAACCGGGGGAGCGGTCCCGGCGCTTTCAGGCGCGGATCTCGTGGATGCTGTACCGGGCCTTGGAAAGGTCGCCAATGTAAAAGTAGTAAGCTACTCAAATATTGATTCGTCACACATGACCCCGGAGCTTTGGGCGGGTCTTACGAAGGCGGTCGACAAGGCTCTTGAGGATCCGAAAGTTAAAGGTGTTGTAGTCACTCATGGCACCGACACAATGGCCGAAGGTTCTTACTTTCTGGACCTTACGCTTAAAAGCGATAAACCGGTGGTTTTCGTGGGGGCAATGCGTGACGCGTCTGACCCGTCTCCCGACGGACCGGCAAACATACTCAACGCGGTTACACAGGTCTGTTCAGATGAGGCAAAAGACTGGGGTGTGACCGTTACCTTGAACCAGTATATCAATTCCGCGCGCGACGTGAGAAAAACACAGACGAGTAACGTCCAGACATTTATGTCGGGCGAAAAGGGCTATTTGGGGTATATGTCCCTGGGCAAGGTGCGCCGTTTCAATGATCGCCTGCGCCGCATACGGCTTCCTCTTCCGAAAAAACTTCCCAAGGTGGACGTTGTCTCCGATTATGCCGGTTCAGACGGAAGCCTTGTCCGTTACGCTGTAGACTCGGGAGCGGATGGGCTCATAGTCGAAGCGGTAGGCGCCGGGAACGTGAACGCGAACATGTTCAAAGCGATAGAGTACGCAATGAGCAAGGGCGTGCCGGTTGTTATCACCACGCGCGTCTATTATGGAAGGGTGCTGCCCGTTTACGGAGACATGGGCGGCGGTGAGATGATGAAAAAGGCCGGTATAATACTTGGAGGGGACCTGCCGTCTTACAAGGCTCGTCTTCTTCTTATGCTGGCTATACCGGAAGCCAGGGGCGACATAGAGAAGCTTGCCGGTTATTTTGAGAAATAACAGTATTAAAAAGGAGGGCGTTATGTTAAAAAAATGTTTAGTTCTGGTTTTGGCTGCGTTTTTTCTGGCAACAAGCGTATATGTTGCTGCTTCTCTTGCCGGCCATGGCGGTAAGGATGGGAAAGGAAAAAAGGACCTGGAGAAAAAGGTTCTTTGCAAGGCTCATTTCATGCTTATGAACAAAGAAGAGATCGGCCTCTCAGATGAGCAGGTCAACACGATCAAAAAGCTGAAAAGTGAGACAAAGAAGGAAACCATCAGGGATCAGGCAGAGGTAGACGTGCTTGTGGTCGACATTAAGATGAAGCTGTGGAATGATCCGATAAATACGGATGAGATCGATGCGCTTATTGATAAGAAATATGATATTAAAAAGAAAAAAGCAAAAGCGCTTGTCGCCGCATATGCGGGTCTGAAAAAGGTCCTCACCGAAGACCAGAAAGAAAAGGCAAAAGAACTCTGGAAAGCATGTAAGTACGGAAAGAAGGGATCAAAGAAGTAGCGCATGGGTTTGTTCTGAGTGCTGAGTTCTGGGTTTGATACTCAGCACTCAGAACGCAGAACCCAGCACTCAGAACTCAGCTTTTATCCGTCATTGCGAGGAGCGGGTGAAGCTAAGAAGCGACCGAGGACGTAATGTCCGAGGATGGGCCGAAACCTCCCGGTTTCGGCCCATCTCAATACAAGCATAACCCCATTGAGATCCCTCCCTCAGTCGCACAGTTGCTCCTTCGTTCGGGATAAAGCTCAACTATACAACTTAACTTCGCTATCGCTCGTTAAGTTGTAGTCTCGCTTTACATGTAAATATACACCAACCGCTCGATTTCCCGGGAAAGTTCGTTTGTGGCTTCGAAGATCTTAGTTCGAAGTTCAAGATTCGTGCGTCCGTATGCCTTGTGATGCACAAAATATTTTTCCATCCGCGACATAAGGACTTTCATGAGCTCCTCCAGTTTTTTACCATCCTCTGGGACAGGGGCGGGGGAGCGTTGAAGGGCTTTGTAATAATCGTTTATTATTAGATTTATCTTCTCAAGCGCCGGGACATAGTCCAGGAAACTGTCCTGGAACGTCTCATAAGTTTCTTCCAGGCGTTCCAGGGTGTATTCGGATATCTCTATCTGATACAGCATTACCTCACAGTGCATCTCTTCGGGGTCCAGATCTATGTTAACGGTGTTAACCTGGGGTATGGCGGAGGCAATAGATGCCGTAATGAATAAAACTGTGGCTAAAATGATGAGGTTTTTCATTCTTTTCCTAATCACCCCAAAAAAGCTCGTCTTCCGGATAATCATACGGCCAGGGGTAAAAATCATCATAGTCGTACCATAGTGGTTCTGTCCTGCTCCGGATCTGGCCTTTAGAGAGAGGCGGAACTGTATTAACCAGCTGCCGGGCCCCGTCAACCTCTGAATCAAATTCATCAAGGGCCGAGTTACGCTCAGCTCCCCCTTGAGCTTGAAGAGAAGCCGGTAGTGCCATAAGCAGGATCAAAATAAAAAATGTTTTCATCGGTCAACTTTTTTTGGTTATGTTCAACAATTGATATAGTATAGCATATATAGTCATGATCGCGAAATATTCAGAAAAATTTGATATATCCTTGAATAGGAGCGAAATACATATATAATGTAATTATATACGCACGTGAAAGGAGTATAATGGACCGGCAGGAACTCAGATTTAAGGTTATAGGGTTATTGTGTGCTATCGAGCAGAAAGTAAGCGACATCTACGCTGTATATGCCCAGAAGATCCCGGAGCATAAGGACTTCTGGCTGGAGCTATCCGGTGAAGAGGTGGACCATGTCGAGATGATAAGGGAGCTTGGAGCCTGTGCCGCATTCGGCAGAGTGGACTATGACGGCGAAAAGTTCAATGTCGGGGAGCTCGAATCAACCCTTGCCTGGCTCGAGGGGCTGTATCAAGACGCGCAAAAAACCTCTCCTGCAATGGAAGGTGCTCTGGTGGTTTCGATAAAAATAGAAAGAACAATAGCGGAAAGCAACTGCTATCAAGCCTTTATACCCCGGATACCCGGGACATCGGATTTTCTTGACAATATGGCTAATGCCTTGCGGGAGCATGCGGAAAGGGTTGAAGATCTTTTATCTGAAGTGACTAAAGATCTGGTAATTCAAAAGGCTTCAAAAGAAGACTGGAAGTATATTGCAGAAAAAATAGATAAATACGCCCTGGATGGAGAAGACGTCAGGTGGCAGGACTTCTTCGCAATAAAGTCCGGGGGGAGAATTCTCGCCTTTGGAAGGGTGATCGACCGCAAAGACTATTTTGAGATCGGGTCTTTAGGCGTTGACTATTACCACCGCGCAAAGGGTGTCGGCAGCAAAATGCTGTCGTTTTTGACTGAAGAAGCCGGGAGGCTGGATCCGGATAAAGAAATATACGGGGTCACCCACAGGACCGGTTTTATTGAGAACGCCGGCTTTCGTGAGGTGGAAGACCCGCCGGCGGAACTGGTGGACAAGAAAAACAACAAGTGCCTTCATCCCGAGAAGATACATATTATGAAATTTGTCAAGCGAGCCGAGAGCTGAGAATATGAATAAAGAAGAACTTGTTAACAGAAAATGCAAAGTATGTGAAGTCGGCATGCCTCCGTTGACGGAAGATG
>JABMSC010000147.1 GCA_013204685.1 Candidatus Omnitrophota bacterium
CATATACAATTATGGACCTAAAACAACTCAAACAACTTTGGCGTGACGAGGGTTTCCGTCCAAAAAAGAGGCTCGGACAGAATTTTCTCATAGACAAGAACGTAAGGGACAACATACTGAAAGAGATCCCTCTCACAGGCAAAAGTGTTGTTGTGGAGATAGGTGCAGGGTTTGGCGTTATGTCATTCACCCTGGCCGATATGTGCGAAAGGCTTATCGCGGTTGAAAAAGACAAAAAGGTTTGCGAGATCATGACTCCTCTTTTGGAGTCAAAAGGAAATGTTGAAGTCATATGTGATGATATACTGAATGTTGATCTGAGTTCTCTGACTAAGGGGTCCGGGCGGGTCATTGTTTTCGGGAATATTCCGTATTATATTTCAACACCGGTGATCATCAGGATGATCGAACAGAGAGAGTGTATAGACAGTGTATACATAGTGATCCAGGAGGAACTTGCAGACCGGATCGTCTCGCCGCCCGGATCAAAAATATACGGGTCGATCAGCTGCTTTATACAGTTTTATACTAAGCCGGAAAAACTCATACGCATAAAGAAAAATTCCTTTTATCCAAGGCCTCAGGTGGATTCAAGCCTTCTGAAGCTTGAGATGTTAAAAAAACCAAGCGTATCTGTAAAAGACAAGGATCTTATGTTCAAGATCATACGAACAGCCTTTTCAGAAAGACGAAAAAAAGCGATAAACCCCCTCTCAGGTGGTAAATTTCCCGGTTTCCAGAGGGAGGAATGGAAAAGGATCTTTGAAGAATGCGGGATAGATCCTTCCAGCAGGGCTGAGACATTGTCCCTTGCGGATTATGCGCGTTTAACTGACATCATATATAATAATAAGTAATGTACATTATTTTTGGGGCTATATAATACCCTCATTGACTTTTAATCGGCCATATGTTATTTTAAATTTGACTATGACTAACAAAAAAATCACAGAAGATGTTGTTCGTTACGTTGCGAGACTTTCGCGGTTAAATCTTGATAACAAGGATGTTATCAAATTCCAAAGTCAGCTTTCCTCAATTCTTGACTATATCTCACAGCTTAACGAAGTTGATACTGAAAACACTTTACCCACAACTCATGTTCTTCCATCCATGAAGAATGTGTTTCGTGATGACATTGAGGAAGATTCCCTTTCGTCCGAGGAGGCGTTAAAGAACGCCCCTGCAAAGAAGGGCAATTTTTTTAAGGTTCCGAAGGTGATTGAGTGAGTGTGGGGGAGAAGGGTCAGGGATAAGCGGTAAGCGTTAAGCGGTAAGAGGCATGCAAAAGCCTCCCTCTTGGCGTCATTGCGAGAAGCCCGAACGAAGCGAGGGGGCCGAAGCGACCGAGGACGTAATGTCCGAGGGAGTGCCGAGACCTCCCGGGATCGGTCAATCTCAATACAAAGCGAGCTAACGACTCCGAATCACGAAAACCGATAAAGAGAATTTTTTATTTCTAGATTTAGGGAGGACTGGCAGAGCATTCCGTGCTCAAACAACGATCTCACTTTGTTCGATCTAAACTGCGCGCGGAACGCTCTGCCAGCCCTCCTCAAGACTAATTATGAACGATATTCTTTCAAGCATAAATGAATTCAAGAAATGGCTCGGAGAGTACTCGGAAGGCTTGCCCAGTGCGGCTGAGTTTCTTGCCGAGAGAGCGAAGAAGATCGACGAGAAATTAAAGGCCTTTATTCGGATAGACGAGGAAAGTATTATCCAGAGGGCATCTCTCCTGGAGGAAGAAAAAACGGGAAAAGTCTGGGGCGTGCCCATAGGGATAAAGAACAACATGTGCATCACCGATACGCTTACCACATGTGCGTCACACGTCCTCGATGGATTTAAGCCACCCTATAATGCTACAGTTATAGAAAAGTTGCTGAAAGAAGGCGCGCTTCTTTTTGATGGCGCTAATATGGATGAATTTGCTTTCGGGTCATCCTGCGAGACTTCGTATTACGGGCCTACAAAGAACCCGTGGGACCTGGAGAGGATACCAGGGGGTTCAAGCGGGGGAAGTGCTGCGTCAGTCGCGGGGGGCGAAGTAGTTGCCGCTCTCGGTTCTGATACAGGCGGTTCGATCCGCCAGCCGGCTTCCTTGTGCGGTGTTGTAGGATTTAAGCCGACTTATGGACGAGTTTCGCGTTACGGACTTATCGCTTTTGCCTCCAGCCTTGATCAGATCGGTCCAATAACACGTAATGTTTCCGATTGTGCCCTTCTTCTTGAGATCATATCCGGATATGACCGAAAGGACTCGACATCTGTCAACCGGTCCGTCCCAAAATACACCAAAGAGCTGGATAAGGAAATAAAGGGATTACGGATAGGGATCCCTGAAGAATATTTCGCTCTGGGAATGGATGAGGATGTTAAGATCCGCATAGAAGAGGCCATAAAGGTTTTCCGGGATCTGGGGGCTGAGATAATCGATGTATCGCTGCCGAATACAAAATATGCTGTAAGCTGTTATTACATAATAGCTCCTGCTGAAGCCAGTTCAAATCTGGCCCGGTATGACGGGGTGCATTACGGACACCGCTCGTCCGATGCTAAGGATCTCATAGACATGTATATTGCCAGCCGGAATGAAGGGTTTGGTGCCGAGGCGAAAAGAAGGATATTGCTCGGCACATATTCGCTGAGCAGTGGATATTACGAGGCATATTATCTTAAAGCTCAGAAGGTCCGGACCAGGATCTCTGATGATTTCCGGAATGTTTTTGAGACATGTGACTGTATTTTAACTCCGACGTCACCCACGACAGCCTTTAAGGCAGGCGAGAGAATGGAAGATCCGCTTACAATGTATCTTTCTGATATTTTTACTATACCTGCGAATATGGCGGGTATTCCGGCAATATCCGTGCCCTGCGGTATGGGTAAGGGAAGTTTACCGGTTGGGCTTCAGCTTATGGCGGCGCCTTTCGGCGAGGAAGTGCTTATAAAAGCCGCCCATGCATTTGAAAGAAATACCGAACACCACAAAGCATTTTCAGGGGATCAAGGATAGAAGTAAGCAATGAGCAAAAAGTATGAAACAGTAATAGGACTTGAAGTACACGTGCAGCTGGCCACAAAGACAAAGATCTTTTGCGGCTGCAGCACGCTTTTCGGAAGCGAACCGAATACGCA
Organism: Candidatus Omnitrophota bacterium; assembly: GCA_013204685.1. Lineage (GTDB taxonomy): Bacteria > Omnitrophota > Gorgyraeia > Tantalellales > Tantalellaceae > JABMSC01. Next base: position 3,142 of record JABMSC010000147.1, read on the forward strand.
GGTTTGCCCCGTGTGTCTGGGGCTTCCCGGAGTCTTGCCTGTTTTCAACAAAAAGGTATTTGAATATGCGCTAATGG
>JABMSC010000148.1 GCA_013204685.1 Candidatus Omnitrophota bacterium
CATTTACGGTAGGAGATGGTACGGCAAAGACGATACGCGGGAGAGGATCAGTCGGAGGCCTTGTAGGGACTACAAACCAGGTTTCAGCAGCAGATCCGATAGACGGATGTATAGTAGAGACGAATGTTGCAGTAAAAGGCGAAGCGGGCAGTTTTATAGGCGGTCTTGTAGGCTATAACAGTGGCGCGAATACGAAGATAAAAGACTGCGTGTTTAAAGGTACGGTTACAAATACCGGAGGGGGCAATTATGTAGGGGGTCTTGTAGGGTACAGTGAAACTGCTACAATAGAGAACTGTGATTATTCGGGGTCAGCCGGGAAGACAGTAGCTGGAGGAGGAGCAGGTTACGTAGGCGGCCTGGTAGGGCGTATGTATTCAGGGACAATAACTGTGACAGGTTCACCGTATGTTGTAGCATGTGACGTGACAAGTTCGGGAAGCTATGTAGGAGGATTCGCGGGGCGTATTGGTTCATCTGCAACAGTAACGGGAACGGTCAGGGCAACGGGAGACGTAACAGGCGGAGGTGCTGTGGGAGGTCTTGTCGGGTACAATCAGGTAAGCCTTGACGGATACAGCGCGGCAGGGAATGTTACGAGTAATGGTGATTCTAAGGGCGATATAGGCGGTCTTGTTGGATACAATGCGTCAGGAAAAACACTCGCAAATTGTACAGCTTCAGGCACAGTAACCGTGAATGGGTCCAATGGCTCCAGCTATGGGCGTATAGGCGGTCTTGTAGGGACGAATTACGGGACGATAACAGACGGTTGTGCTTATACAGGGGGAACGATAACCGCACTGAAATCATATTATGCTGGAGGTTTTGTAGGACGCAATTACGGGACCATAAATTACACGAACCCGTACACGATAACAGTAGACATAAATAAGACAGGAACACTTGTCGGGGCATATTACGTAGGCGGTCTTGTTGGAGAGTGCTTGAACTCGGCCTCTTCCATTAGAGGAGCTTTTACTGTTGGCGACGGTAGCGCCATAACAATAAGAGGCACAGGTTATACAGGAGGTTTTGTTGGAGCCGCAAACAGTATATCCGCTACATATCCCATAGATGGTTGTACAGTTAGTGCGAATGTTTCAGTAAAAAGTGATGCAGGAAGCTATACGGGAGGTTTTGTTGGATACAATCAATCATCTAATTCAACAATACAAAACTGTACAACCACAGCAACTGTAGAACATCTTAATGGAGCGAGTTATGTCGGAGGTTTTGTTGGATACAATTCAAGTGCGAAAATAATAGATTGTGATTATAACGGTACAGCAACAATAGATGCCGGAAGCGCATATTACGTAGGAGGATTTGCCGGGAGCAGCTCTGGAACAATAACTTTTTCGAGCCGCTACACGGCACAAAGTGACGTAACAACAACTGGAGATTATGTAGGAGGGTTTGCTGGCCGGGTGTCCGGAACTTTAACGGGAACAGTTACTGCAACGGGAGACGTAACAGGAAGAAACTTTGTTGGCGGATCAATCGGGGAAAACCTGGTTAATCTGGATTCTTACTATGCTGAAGGCAGGGTTATAGGCGCAGATTATGTGGGTGGTCTACTTGGATACAATAACGGTAAGACTGTAGAAAACTGCTATGCTTCGGGCAATGTTGGTGCCGGAGGCACAACCGATGATTATGTGGGAGGCCTCGTCGGATATTCAGCCGGATCTAGCGCGAATATCAACAAATGTTATGCAACAGGAACGGTCACGGGTGATTATTATATAGGCGGTCTTGTAGGATACAGTACAGCAACAATGCCGATAAATGATTGTTATGCAACCGGAGCTCCCACAGGAAATTATTACGTAGGCGGCCTTGTGGGATACAATGCCAGCAGTGGAACGGTAAATAGATGTTATGCAGCGGGAGACGTTACAGGTAACAACACATATGGTGGATTAGTAGGATATGATAACAACAACACAACATCTGATTACAGCGCAAACTTCTGGGACATTAGTGTTCAGACAGGTGGCGTTACTGTGGGTGTTGGAAACAGGACCGGAGCTTCATGGGATGCGGTTGTAACCAGTAAAACCACCGCACAGTTGCGCCAAGAGGCTACTTTTAGCCCAGCAGCCGGCTGGGATTTTACTAATACCTGGAACATAATCGAAGATGTCCGCTATCCTTTCCTCAGGTGGCGCTATCCTTCTACCGTAGCCGGAATAGCTTACACGGATATGGAGGGCACTACACCGCTTACAAGTGTGGGGCTCAAGCTTGTTAAAAACGGCACTTTACAGACTGTGGATGCGACAACAGACGCAACTACCGGTAAGTATTACTTTATGCTTGATACCGCACTGGCGGCGGACGACCTTATTCTTACCTATATAAATGATAATGCTACAAACGGCAACACAGTTACCATAGTTGCCGCGGATCCGGAGATCTCAGGCCTTGATATTTACGGGAGCACGGTTATCGCACGAAATGAAGCGGCAGGGACCATCACTAATGCCAACTTTGCGACCGGCTATTATAGTGATCCCGGAGGGGACACCTTATTCGGTCTTGACGGGTCCAACAACATGGACGTAAACGGTAGTCTTATTGTTTGGGATGCTCCTAGTACAGATTTTCAGCCCGGAGCCAACCTTAGAGTGCAGGACAGTTTCATAAATAACGGTACATTTACTCACGGGAATAAACAAGTCGTATTTGACGGGACTTCAGGCGGCAATGAAATAACTTCAAACTCGTCCGCCTTTTATGACGTATTGGTTGATGGCGCAGGAGGAGGATGGGTTCTTCAGGATGCGATAGTTATAGGCCGTAATTTTCAGATAAATAATGGCACTATAGACGGTAACTCCAAGGTTATAACTATAGGAGGAAACTTTACTGATAACTCAAGCACCCTTACAAATCCAGGACTTGTTACATTTGACGGTGCGGGCACTTGGACTGTAACGTCGGGGAACACTAACTTTGGAGATGTTACTTTCAATAATGCTGGTGGTACATGGACCCTTCAGGATGATCTTACGGTAGGAGGCACTTTGAGCCTGGATGCGGGAACTCTCGATCCGGATGATAATGATGTTTATGTGGGCGGGGGTTGGGATAATAATGGCGGAGACTTTGATCACAACGATGGCGGCGGGGTGTATTTTAATGGCTCCGGCCCGCAGACCATAGATCCGAATGGCGGGGATTTTAATGATCTTACTTTCCAGGGGTCAGGAACTTACGTATTTCAAGACGACCTGGATGTTGGTGGAGACTGTGCTCTTTCCGGAGGAACACTTGGTCAAGCCGTAGATATAGATATTACCGGGTCCTATGCTCAGTCAGGCGGATCCTTGACTTGCAGTGATCCAGTAACTTATTCCTTTGATGTGGGCGACAGCTTTTCACGTACCGGAGGCACTTTCAATAGATACACCGGTTTAGGCACGACGGCTGCCGATCCCTATATGGTGAGGGATGTCTTTGATCTTCAGGCGATGGATCAGGATATGTACAAGCATTATAAGCTTGCAGGCAACATTGATGCCACTCCTACACAGAATTGGAATGATAATGGTGCCGGGGGATTTTACGGATTTGCACCGGTTGGATCATACTTCTATAGAACACTTGAAGGCAACAATAAAACAATAACCGGACTCTATATTAACAGGCCTGGCGAAGACTTTGTAGGTTTGTTCCAGAGGACCAACGGCTCTCAGGCTATTATTCAAAATGTAGAATTGGTGAACCCCGACATAACCGGACGGGATTATGTGGGGCCATTAGTCGGGTACCACTATAACGGACCGGATATTATTAATTGTTCTGTTACCGGAGCCTCAGGAAGCGTCACCGGAGATGATTATGTTGGCGGACTTGTTGGAGAGAATTATGGATCCGGTTCAAGAATTGAAAACAGCGATTCTACCGCAGATGTAACAGGTGGAGCGACCGTAGGAGGCCTGGTGGGATCCAACAGGACCTCAGCGGTGGTAAGCGAGTGTCATGCTACCGGCACCGTTACCAGCACAAAGGATTATTCCTATGTCGGCGGACTCATCGGCAGCAATGCATATTCTGGAACAGTAGAGGACTCCTATGCGACAGGCGCTGTATCGGCAACTGGGACAGGAAGCTACTCCTATATAGGAGGACTTGTTGGCACCGTGTACAGAGCCAGCGTAACAGACTCGTACGCTACCGGGACTGCCACACAGTCGGGCACATTTACTTATTCCTATGCCGGTGGTTTGGTAGGCCAGAACAGAGACGGTGCGGTTGTGGAATGGTGCCGTGCTGAAGGTGCTGTTAATGCGGGGACAAACGGTACAGCCCATGCCGGAGGATTTGTAGGGCTTAATGAAGATGACGCCTCGGTAACAGACTCGTACGCGACCGGAACTGCTTCTGCTGGACACTATGCGGGTGGTTTTGTCGGCTTCCATCAGGAAACGGCATCTATAAGCCGCTGTTATGCGACAGGCGTTGTGACCGGGACAGGTCCCACCGGAAATGGTTTTGGAGGCTTTGCAGGGTATACAAGTAGCAGCGTGGGTATAACAAACTGTTATGCTACCGGAGGCGTAACAAACAATGGATCAAATAATCGTGTGGGCGGCTTTGCCGGGTATAGCCAGGGCTCACCTTTAACGAATAACTATTCTACGGGGCGGGCCACCTACAATGGTGGAGCTAATACTGGAGGCGGGTTTTTGGGATGGCGCACAAGCAATGTGTTTACTGATAATTACTGGGACACCGACACCTCCGGGATAAATACCGGGTGCGGAGGCATTACTGTCCCAGGGGTTACCGGTAAGACCACCGCCCAGATGAAACAGCGCGCAACTTTTGCAAGCTGGGATTTTGATACGGTCTGGATGATAGATGATGGAGTAAGTTACCCGCAATTTCAGTGGCAGCACCATGTGTGGACAGGGGACGGGGCAACGAATAACTGGTCCGAGGGCGCTAACTGGAATCTGGGGACTCAGCCAGGCGCGGCGAACTGGGCCTTTTTCAAGGATGACGATAAAGATGCGACAATAGATGCCGGGTTTGCCGGAACAGTTAAAGGGCTCAATATAAGCTCAGAATATTCAGGAACCGTCACTCAATCAACCAATACTATGGTTTCAAAAACATATTCACAGTATAGCGGGACCTTTACATGCGGGACAACGCTTGATGTTAACGGGGACCTGATTCTTGGTGGAGGGACGTTAGATCCAGATGGCAATGATATTAATGTAGGAGGAAGCTGGGTAAACACGGGTGGAACTTTCAATCATAATGATTCAGGAGAAGTAATATTCGACGGGACCGATCAGGATGTAACATCGAACGGTGAATCATTTAATGATGTAGATCTTGATAGCTCCGGCACTTGTACGCTTCAGGATGACCTGGAAGTTGCTGGCACGCTTACACTTTCTGGGGGTACGCTTGATCCGGATGGATATGATATTAATGTGGGTGGAGACTGGGAAAACCAGGGCGGGAACTTTGATCACAATGATTCAGGAGAAGTAATATTTGACGGGACTGATCAGGAAATAAGATCAAACGGCGAATCATTTAATGACGTAGACATTGATACTAGTGATCTCACCTGTACGCTTCAGGACGACTTGGAGGTTAACGGCACGCTTACTCTTTCCGGCGGGACATTAGATCCTAATGGATACGATATTAGCGTTGAGGGCGACTGGGATAATCAGGGTGGGAGTTTTGACCATAATGATTCAGGGGAAGTTGTTTTTGATGGAAGCGGAGATCAGGATGTAACATCGAACGGTGAATCATTTAATGATGTAGATTTTGATAGCTCCGGCACTTGTACGCTTCAGGATGACCTGGAAGTCGCCGGAACATTGACTCTCTCAGGAGGGACGCTTGACCCGGATGGTAACGATGTCTTTTTAAGCGGCGACTGGGACAATCAGGGAGGCAGCTTTGATCACAATGATTCAGGAGAGGTAATATTTGACGGTGACAGCCAGGACGTAACATCGAATGGGGAATCTTTTAATGATGTAGATTTTGATACCAGCGACCAGACAGCTACACTTCAGGATGACTTTGAAGCGAATAACGTAACGATCTCCGGCGGTACATTAGATGCGAATGGCCAGGGCATAACAGTAAATGGTGACTGGGACAATCAGGGTACTTTTACGCACAATAGAAGTACAGTGACTTTTAGTGGTAACGGAGGTGACATTACTAGTGGCGGTTCCGCGTTTAGACATGTTGTTTTCAATAGTTCTGGTAATACATGGATGCTTCAAGATAATTTTACTGCTAGAAATGTAACTATTTCTAATGGAACATTAGATGGAAACGGCAGCAATATCACAGTAAAAGGCAACTGGTTGAATCAGGACACATTTACTCATAATAATAGCACTGTAAGGTTTAGGGGTGCAGGAGGCGATATTACCAGTGGAGGATCCGGGTTCAGACATGTTTTCTTTAATAGTTCAGAACAGACATGGGTGCTACAAGATACTTTTAATGCTAAAAATGTAACTATTTCTCAAGGAACACTAGACGCGAACGGGCAGAACATGAAAGTAACAGGCGATTGGCTCAACCAAGACATCTTTACACACAATGGAAATGTTGTAAGGTTTAGAGGAAACAGTAGCAGCATTACCTCAGGTGGATCTTCATTTAATAATGTATTTTTCAACAAGACGGGGAGTACATGGACTTTTCAGGACGCGTTTGATGCAGACGGGAACTTCACGATAACCGACGGCACTGTAGCAGCAGGGGCCTTTCAGGTGAATGTCGGCGGAGACTTTGCTGATAACAGCACCACGCTTACTACTTCAGGACTTGTTATTTTTGACGGTTCAGGGAACTTTACGATTACCTCCGGTAGCACCATGTTTAATAACCTTACATTTAATAACGCGGGCGGAACATGGACCCTTCAGGACGCACTGGACGTAAACGGAAACCTTCTGATAGATAACGGTACACTTGCTTGCGGTGCTAACAATATTAATGCTGCCGGCAACTGGACCAATAACGGTACTTTCAATGCGGGGACAGGTGAGGTTATCTTTGACGGTGCGGGAACCTCAGTGCTTACAGGGGACACTACTTTTAATGATCTTACGCGTAACGCAGCCGGAGGCCAGCTTACGGTTTGGGAGGGATCCACGCAGACAGTAACCGGCACATTGACCCTGCAGGGCCAGGTCGGGAACGAACTTAAACTGAGAAGTTCTAATGACGGCGCGCAGTGGATGATAGACCCACAAGGTGCAACAAGAAACGTCCAGGATGTGGACGTACAGGACTCAAACAATATTAACGGAACGGCAATTGACGCAACAAACGATTGTACCGATTCAGGGAACAACACGAACTGGGATTTTGGCGGCGGCGGTGGAGGAGGAGAAACTCCCACAGAAGAGCAGGCAGATGAAGCTACTAAAGGTACGGACCAGTTGAGCAATCAGGAGGAGGCGACAGGAAAGTGGCTGGCAAGTCTTGCAGGGCTTAACGAAGATTACCGTGCGCAGCTGATAATCGCACTGATTGAATTTCTTGAGATAGCTGACGAGATGGGCTTAGAACACGGCTTTGATATTGATTTCTTGCGGCAACAGTTAGGCTTGCCGTCACCGGAAGAAGAGCCAGACGAATAAAGATCAAAGCACCCTTTATCCAAAAACAATCTATACAATCATTTTGCTTAGAGCTCTATATTGAGTGACAGATGAAACCTTGAATCCGCGGTTTCCGTGAGGGGTCTCTCGGCTACGGGAAAACCCCATTCAAGCCTTAAGAGCATTCTGTCATACACTCTTATCCTGAGGCCCGTTCCAAAACTGGCAAAGGTTACCTTTTTCTGCTCATTGCCAAGGCGACCGTGTTTTTCGCCATAACCATAATCAAAGAAAGCAAGCCCCGTTACATTCTCTTTTATTGTTTTGTCCTGAAATGGCAGCTTCCAGTCCTCTGGTATAAAAAAGAAATGTGTCAAAAGTTCCACATTTGCCTGGAAAGCATTATCCGCAAGAAAGTCTCCGGAGGGGTACCCTCTTACCGAATCTATGCCGCCCAGGAAATATTCTTCCTGGGGGGTGAGGGTCTCTGAGGCGACCTGTGTTTTAAAAGTAAGATTTGTTTGAAAATTGAAGGGAAGAGATCTTTTATGTCTGAGGGATAAATTAAATTTTGTAAAGATACAGTCTGCTTTCCTTGAAGAGAGTTCGCTTTTACGCCGAGCCCCAAGAAAATGTATACCCTGTGAAACTTGAGGGTTTAGGTATGTCATACCGCCAAAAAAACGGGTCATAATTGAAGCTCCGACCCTGAGTATCCTGAGGCGGTCCCTGTTTAAAGTTCCCAGGTTGTATTTAGTTCCCTTATCCTTTATGTCCAGGCCGATCGAGAATTCACCAAGATACTCGGCTTTATAGTAGAGATCCTGGTAGGCGAAAAAGCTCCAGTTTTGGACATGTGACTTGATCCCAAAACTTTCGAATTCCTTTTTCGGCTTGGATCTGCTGTCATTAAGCCCCCACATAACCCTTGTTCCACAGTTTGTGATTGGAATAGAGTGGTAGAAATATACGCCGCTGAAATCCTTGCCATATGTATAACCGGCCAGAAGCATGTCATCCACAAAAAGGACATTATTGTCGCGGCCGCCAAAAGTGATCCTGTCTTTTCCGGTAGATCGGACACCTTCGTTGTCAAAAGAGAAGGTGGGGTGTATCGGGAAACGTGTTTTAGCGTCTATTATTATGTCAGTTGTTCCAGGCTCTTCCCCGGCCTTAAGATTTGCTGAAACGTCACGGTCCGGGTTTTCATTCATAAGGAGGAGGCTTCTTCGCATTTTGTCGTAACGGATAACATCACCCTTCTTAAGCGTCCAGTAGAATTTATAAGTATCTTCATCAAACCATTTAGTTTTATTTATGGTCAGGGTACCCATCCTTGCTTCAGTCACGCGCAGGATAGCAGTGCCCTTAGAAGCGTCCTGAGGAGGGATATAACATGAAGCGATTATCATTTTCCTCAGGTATTCTCTCTGGATCTCTTTTGCCAGGATCTCAAGTTCTGATAGATACACTTCTTTGTTCTCATATTTTTCCACCAGGGGAGTGAAGTGTTCAGGCGGAATGGATTCACAGCCCTCAAGGACGATTTCCTTTACAAAGAATTTCGGACCCTTCTTTTCTTCAGGTGTTTTAACCTTTTCCTTTATAGCCGGTGCTTTGGGTTTGGGGAGTAGTTTCTTTTCCATTTCTCCGCGCACATCACGGTCCATTTCCCGCGTAGCCGCGTCAAAATTCTGACCCCAGGCAAGAGAGGGGATAAGAGATATAACTATGATTATAATAAGCTTTTTAAGCAAAATAATATTCCTTATTTTTGCGGGGTAAACATGTACCTATATAATATGGGTAAAGCTTAAAAGGAATTTTACATCATAATTATCATAAATACAAGCTATTAAGGAAATTTTTGATAACCACATTAAGAAATGTCCTCTTTTTCCCTTGCCTAAATCCCGTGCTGTGCTATAATTTTTATCAAACCAAAGAAATTCACAGGTGCCACGGTAGCTCAGCCGGTAGAGCAGGGGACTGAAAATCCCTGTGTCAGCGGTTCAATTCCGTTCCGTGGCACCATTTGTTTGAGGGCCCTCACAAGAGGGCCCTCTTTTTTGCCTCAAACAAATGGTTTGTGCAATTATCCTCTTCAGAGCCGACTTCTTATAATTGCACCGGTGTTTTATGCCGGTAATCTCCGAAAAACTTGTTTTTCGTTTCTTAACGGCACAAAACACCGTTCACGGTCCAGGCTTCTTCGTCGTCGCCTCCGGCTCCTCCTCGATGTCCGTTCCGTGGCACCATTTTAAAAGGACTCCTGACGAAGGGGTTCTTTTTTTGTCCCTCGAAAAGGCTATGTGCAATTATCTCTCCTTCCCCTCTTGACATACCCTAGGGGGGTATGGTATACTATAGGTGGAAAGGAGACTGTAAAAAATGAAAAAATATCCGACCCATGAAGAAAATATAGTCGCTTTAAAGCGCATAGAAGGGCAGGTTCGCGGTATCCAGAGAATGATAGAAGAGGGCAAGTATTGTGTGGATATACTCACGCAAGTGCACGCGGTCATGGGGGCGCTTGCGAAAGTGGAGGACAAGGTTTTAGAAAAGCATCTGAAGACTTGTGTGTCAAAAGCAGTAAAGGGCAAATCCCCGAAGGAAAGGCAGGAAAAATTTAACGAACTTATGGATTTAGTCCAGAAATTCCGTAAACTTTAGATTTAAGGAAAGGGGCGGAAGAGGTAATGAATTCTGAGAGGAAGTGGTCTTGAAAAGAAAAATAATAATTATCCTGGTTGCGCTTTTTGTTATAAGGGGCGCGTATGCGGAGGAACCCAGAAAATCAGCTTTTTATAAAGAGCTGAACTATATCGGGGGGTATTCGTATCGCGACAGGTGGGTTGCCAGAAAGGAGAAAGCCCAGACTAATTCGGTCGGGTTTGAGTATTTCAGGAAGTTTTCGAACGATTACGGCGATTTTTTAACACTGGATCTCCAGGCGCGTCTTGCATATGACTATTTCGATTATTATAAAGACGCATGGTCGGTAGAGATACATAATGCCTATCTGGAGTATAAGCCATGGATGGGACACAATATCAGGGTTGGGCATTTTGATCCCGCTTATGGAATGGAACCGGTTGTTGATACACACGGGACGCTCTTTCAAACTCTTATGGTAAAAGATCTTGGCTTTAAAAAGGATTGGGCCGTGGGATACAGGGGCTCCATCGGCTGGTTCGATTGTCAAGTTGCCGGGGGGCTTGGCTCAGGTATGAGTATAGACCGGCGCGATGGCAGTTATCTTGTTACGGCCAGGATAGGCTCTCCGCAGGGGAAAGACCTGCAGGGAGGCCTCTCGCTTCTTTACGGGCAGGTCCTTGTTCCGAAACAGATGCGGACACTTCCGCGCGCTAAATATGAGAACGGAACCGTCCGCAAAAAAAGAATAGGGCTGGACGGGCAATACCTGCTGGGGCCGGCACTCTTTAAAGGAGAGTGGAGCATAGGTGACAATAAAGGAACCCCGGTTATGGGATTTCTTATGGAAATTGATTATACCGTCCCCTTTTGTCAGAAATTAGAGCTCAAGGTACAGAACCAGTTTTTTGCGAATGATCTGGAAAACGGGGATACGATCGACGACAATTTAGGAGTAGGCTTATCATATAAACTTACTCAGAACCTGAGCGTGAGGGTGGCGTATTTTCAGGACCTCCACACTGAGGAAAGAGATAACGACAGCCAGGTATTTTTGCAGATATATTTCTTTGGTCTTTAAGAGAGGTTGATAGATATGAAAAAGGTGATTTTACTGACATTCTTACTGGCGGCACTTTTTTGGCAAACGGAAGCGCTTTTTGCGGCGGTGGGGTGTACGCTGAACGACCCGGACAGGGACATAAAAAGGATCTTCCCGCAGGCCTCGAGATATAAGACTGAATTTGTTACCATTAAGGAAAAGGGAGGAGAAGAACTTGCCGGTGTGATTGAGGATAAACTCGGAGAAAAGCTGGAACCGGTTTACGAGACCATAGACGTCCCGTATGCCCAGTATACTGTCCTGAAAGGGAAAGAGACGATAGGATACGTGCATGGAGTCAACCAGAAGGGAACATTCGGGGGAATGCAGATCATATTAGCCACAGATGCCGACGGCAAAATTATAGATTTTTATTATCAAAAAATATCCTCACCCGAAGCAAAAAAATTCAGAGATAAGTCTTTCACTAACCAGTTCAAGGGCCTTACGTTAAAGGATTTTTACTTGAGCGAGCAAAGCCCTGTTTTAGAAATAGAAGATCCGAGTGACAATAATAAGGATGACTTTAAAGCCACCTTACGCGGCATAAAGAAAAATCTTATTTTACTTGATACATTCAAATTAAACGATAAAAACGACCAATACTGGGAACAGGGTAAGGGAGAGGGAAAATGAGAATAAAATATTTTATAGGCATTATATTAATCGTGGGGATGGTTTTTGCAGCCGCCGGATGCAGCCGAACTGAGAAGTACGGGAAAGAACTTTCCGCATCAGAAATTACTGACATGAAAGAAGTTTTAATAGCGCCGGAGAAGTTTAACGGTAAGACGGTTAAGGTAGAGGGCAAGATCGTTACGGAATGCCCGACCGGGTGCTGGTTTGAATTTCAGCAGAACGGCGGGATCATGTATACTGAGATCGAATCTGCTGGATTTGCAATACCCCAGAGAGTCGGCAAGAAAGTGATAGTTGAAGGTGAGGTGTCGATACGGGATAAAAAGCCAATAATCGCCGGTAAAGGAGTGGAAATAAAATGAAGTTATTAGTAGTCGCATACAGGAATCTGACGCGGAAGCGAATACGATCCTTTTTGACAATATCCGGTGTGGCGATAGCGGTAGCTGTTCTCGTAAGCCTTTTGGGGTTTGATGCGGGATATCAGAAGGCATTGGTCGGCGATATAGACAAGATGGGATACCAGGTGCTGATCACTGCCAAAGGGTGTCCGTATGAAGCGGCTACTCTTATGCTCAAAGGCGGCGGCGGATTAAGGTATATGGAAGAGGATATATACGAGAAGATCGTGGGCGATGAGAGAGTCGAGAAAGTAACCCCGCAGCTGGTCTATACCGCTTATGACCCGGAACGCCAGGAAGGAAGAGGCGGATACGCGCTTTATATGGGTATTCAGAAGGAATTTCTTGAGCTAAAGCCCTGGGTGGAATTTAAGTCGGGCGAATGGTTTTCATCTAAAACTGCGGAAGAAGTTATTATAGGATATGAGGCGGCCGAAGTTGAACAAAGATCCGTAGGCGATAAGATGTTTATTCCGGGGATAAACAAAATACTTAAAGTTAGAGGTATTTTTGAGAGGACAGGTACGCAGGATGACGGCATAATGTTCCTTCCCTTAAAAACTGCTCAAGATATATTTGGTTTCCCGAATAAGCTGACAGGAATAGGCGTTAAACTTAAAGACATACAAAAAATAGGGGCTTTTGAAGAAGACCTCTATGATGAGCCCGGGATACAGGTTATAAGTATGGCGCAGGTGAAAGGGACAATATTTAATCTGATATCCTCGGCAAAGGTTATGGCGAATTCAGTAGCCATGATAGCGATTTTCGTAGCAGTGATAGGTGTAGTTAATACAATACTTATGTCAGTGTTTGAACGAACGCAAGAAATCGGGGTAATGAAAGCAATAGGCGCTTCCCGGATTGATATCTTTAAGATCATATGGGTCGAAACTATCCTTATTTGTGTTGTTGGCGGTATAGCGGGAAATCTGATCGCCATCTTTGGAAGTGATGTCGTCGAATACGCAATAAGGCAGGTTTTGCCTTATTCCCCGAGCGGAAAAATAGTCTATATAACGAAGGAACTCTTGGTCGGATCTTTTGTGGCGACTATTGTGATGGGGCTTGTAGCCGGGATATATCCGGCCTTAAGGGCGGTGTCAATGAGACCTGTGGAAGCAATAAGGCGAGGTGAATAAAATGAGAGAACATCTTATAAAAGCGGAGAAACTGACAAAGGTTTATAAACTGCCTTCTGAGGAGATAAAGGCTGTAAGGGGAGTGGACCTGGAAGTAAAAAACGGGGACTTTATCGCGGTGATGGGTCCTTCCGGAAGCGGGAAGACTACTCTGTTGGACACCTTGGGGTGTCTGAACCGCCTGACAAGCGGCACTTTGGAAGTTTTTGGGAGAGATGTATCCCGCGTTAGAGAAAACAGTCTTGTTAAAATAAGACGGGGAAACATGGGGTTTGTGTTTCAGAACTTTTTGCTTATACCCAGCTTGACTGCACTGGAGAATGTGGAACTTCCACTATATTTCGCAAGGCAGCCGCAGGATAGAAAAAAAATAATAGCTCTTTTAGAGAAATTAGGTTTGGGGAAAAGGGTAAATCATCTTCCAAAAGAGCTCTCAGGAGGCGAGAAGCAGAGGGTCGCTATCGCCAGAGCTCTGGCAATATCTCCAAAGATACTTTTTGCGGATGAGCCGACAGGGAACCTGGACACCAAAAGTGCACAGGGGATATTCAATGTTTTTGAAGAGCTGAACTCCGACGGGATGACAATAATTGTCGCTACACATAATCCAAGGCTGGGGTCGCAGGCGGACCAGATCATATATCTCCAGGATGGGAATGTTGTCCCCAAGGAAGAGTCCAGTCTGTATGGATAATGAGAGAGCTCCAAACAAAAAACTTCCCGTCATTTTTGAATTTCACGTCAAAATAGTGTAAGATTCTCTCATGTTTACCAGGTGGGTAAGTGTGCGTAAAAAGGGGACAGAGCTTTGAAGATAGTCACAGTTTTAATAATTTTACTATTGTTAGCAGCGGCAATTGTCGGGCTGCATAAACTTATAGTTTTTTTGATGTCTGACAAGTATATGCCTTCGGTGTCAGATTTTGTCAATAAATACTATCAGGCACGCAATGAAAAAGATTATGCATATATTTACAATACCATGGCCGATGAAGCTTTCCGGGAAAAGGTCCCTTACGGGAATTTTGTGAATACAATGAGCATCCTGGAAAAACAAATCGGAAAAATGAAAAAAACAACACGCGGAGCAATAAAGGCAACATATACCCCTGAAGGGCAGTATGTTGAAACGCAGTATAAAACCATCCATGAAAAGGGACAGAATGTGGACTGGTTTCTTTTGAAAGAGAAGGGGCCCACATGGCAGTTTGTAGGGTACAGGATAGTCTGGAGCTCGAAGGACCTGAAAGAAAAACCGGAACTCACTCCGGAAGATTATACGGAAATGCGCAAGATGATACATGATATGATCGATAAAAGCGTTGAAACTTCTGTCGTAGGTGAGCAGTAAAATTATCTGCTTTAAATCCAAAGAGATAAAAATATGAACACTGACTTTGATAAACAAAGATCAAAAGTTTATCTAATTCTTTTTTTATTCATTCTTCTTAACGCTTTCAAGATAACGTTTATTTTCAGCGATATCACGGATCTGCCCAGGCAGGCCGTCTGGTGCAAATTCATCAGTTCGGCCTGTTTTGACATTATTGTGTTCGCTTTGATATTTTCCGCAAGAAACAGGATCTTCCTGGCAGCGGGTTATTTTTTGCAGCTGCTGTATCTGGCCACTCATTATGTGTATTATTCTTATTTCCACAGCTATTTCCACCTGACGCAGTTTATCCTGCAGTTTACCGAAGGAGCGGCGCTTGTCCAAAGGGGCCTCGTACCCTTTCATTCGGTGCATGCCGTGCTTCTTGTTGACCTGCCGGTTTTTATATTAGCTCTTATTTTTTATGGAGAGATTAATTCAGGCTTGAGGAAAGTAAAGAAAGCAAAAATAAAAGCGGTTCTTCTTTCAGCGATCATTCTTCTGGGGCTTTTTGTCTATAAGGACAATGTCTCCGAGGGCGACTTTTCGCTGCAAAGCCTGGTGACGACGCCCTTTCTGGGGGAGAGCACGATAATAGGTTATCACGGACTTTTAACAAACGATATTGTGCAGCTCATCACCAGCCGGGACGAAAAGAATCTTATAAAGCAGTTTAATTACGGCGAGAAAGAACTCCGGTTTGAAGGGAAAAAAGAAAAACCTAATATTATTTGTATTCAGGTAGAAGCGCTGGACTCAAACATAATAAATAAAAAGCACAATGGCAAATACATAACACCGTTCCTGCATTCGCTGACTGAGAAATCAGTGTATTACCCGTATGTGTATGCCTACCATGACGCGGGAGCCACTTCAGACGCAGAGTTTTCCATTATAAACAGCGTCATTCCCTTAAGCACTTATGTGTCGATAAAACTGAAGAATTATGCATATCCTAATTCTCTCTTTGGAAAAACAAACAACTTTTACACGGTAAGCGCCTTTCACAATAATGTAGGATCATTTTTTGACAGAAGGATTGCTTTCAGGAAGATGGGCGCGGGTGAATTTTATGACATCAACGATATGCAGCTGGAGGAGCAGGGCTGGGGCGCTTCGGATGGGGATGTTTTCGGGTTTATTCTAAAGGCCCTCGAAAAAGAGAGGCAGCCCTTCCTCTATTATATAATAACAATGAGCAGCCACCTGCCCTTCGAGAATGTTTCTTTATACTATACAAATGATGAATACCGGGATGTAAAGAATGTTATTATAAGGAACTATTTTAATTCAATAAATTACACCGATGGTGCAGTGAAAGATTTCGTGGAACTGGCGAGAAAGACAAGTAAGAATACCTATATTTTTATCTGGGGGGACCATACCCCTTTTGGATACAGGCGCAATCAGTATTTTGAACAGTCTCAAGTTAAGGAGAACGGATATTTCAAGCAGTCAGTTGTAAAACATAAACATGAGTATGCTGAATTTGTGCCGCTTTTCATAATAACCCCCAATGGGGAAAGATATACAGAAAAAGAAAAAGCAGCCAGTTTTCTGGATATTGCTCCTACTATTCTTGGGCTGACTAACGTGGAAACTTCACTAAGGACAGACGGTGTAGATTTACTGGACTACCCCATTAAAGCCGGCCGGATCCCGTTAGAGAAAGGAAAAAAAGCGGATAGAGCGATTCTCTTCCAAAAGCTTCGGGGCGAGTGAGAGTAAGTTCTTGAAAAAACGTTTGTTTAGATATACAATTTAACGCGAGATAAGGGGCCCGCGTAGCTCAGTTGGTAGAGCAA
>JABMSC010000149.1 GCA_013204685.1 Candidatus Omnitrophota bacterium
ACTGAGGCTTTCCGTCCATCAGCCTGATCATCTCTTTTAGCGTATCGAACGTAACATTTGGATCGTCAACCATTAAGATACTGCCATTCGGGAATATCACGATCCAGCTGCCGTTTTTGTTCCTGGTGATCCTCTTCACCAGATGTTGATTCCTTTGAACAAAATCTCTTATATCAGCTTCCCGTTCCTGTCTGGCGGCTATTTCAGCATCATGTTCACGTACGAATTCATCTATTACCGGTATTACGCGCGCAACATCGGCCTCATCGAACGGGCGAGATTCCGTGCCATTACTGAACTCGATCACGAACCAATCCCTGGCCGCGCCATCCTTCCCGATTATCGTCCTCCCCACAAAATCATGTATTACCTCGAATCCGTATCTATTATTGATACTGTCGATATAATTATTGATGATCTCAAGTCCGCTGAGGCCACGGTTATGCACGCGGTGCATAACCGCCAGAGGAGCTGCCGCAGCTATCAAAACAGCGATCGCCACGGGTATGGAGAGAAAACTGATCGCCGCAACCGCTCCGCCGATGCCAAGCTTGGCAGCCGTAAGACCAAGGACAAACTTTTTGTCAACACCCGGTTTGAACGAAAATGTGCCGTCAAGATGCCCGCCAAGGAAGATCGCGGCAGGCGCTATCGCGATAACAACAAGCGCGAGAGCCGGAATAACGGACGTTGTCAGAAGACCTCCCACCAGCACTCCCACGAGCATCCCGGCAAGCGGGCTGAAAGAGACTAGTGTCTCCGCCCACCAAGCCACGCGTTTTGTGTATGTCTCGTTCGTCGGGAACCAGCTGCCGGGGGCGGGTGGTTTCTTTTCGGCCAGAAAATAGTCCCCATACACACCTTTTAAGACAAGGTTCAGTTTTCCTCCGACCTCACTAGCATATTCCTGCATAGCGGGAAGCTTCACCCCCCGGCTGTGTTCATCATGACCTATTGCTTCGTATCCTTCGTACATATCCCATACTCCGATTATAGCCTCTCTCGTCCCGATCCTTCTACTCGCCGCCTCGCTTGCGAGTGTCCAGGCATCCCTCAATACACCAGAAAGGACTGCCCTCACTTGTCTGTCCCTTATATTTAAATAAAGCGTTTCCATACGCATTATCAGTGACGCGATACCTTCCAGAGGAGCTCCTCCGAATGCTATTTCAGCCATATGGGCGGAGACTTCATGGTCCACGTTAAGCCTAGTCCACTCGCGGTTCTCCTCCCATTTATGCTTGGATTCATGCGCGGCTATGTTTTGAACTATCTTTCTTCTCCTTTCCTCATCACTCAGCCCTTCAAAGTCCAATATATATAAACTCCTTAATATCTCTTCGGCCTGTTCTATTCTAAGATCCAGCCCTACCTCTCTCCACATGCTTTCAGCGACAGGTTTATATTTGCTGGGGTATTCTCCTTCGTCCACCACCTTACTTATCATCTCCATATCACGATCTACGTGGTCAGAAGTTATTACAACATCCTGTTCGGTAAGTGTGGACATCCCCTTTGCTGAGGTCAGAAGAGACACCCCAAAACGCCTCAACATCAGCACTTCTCCTACGTGCTCCGTGTTAAGCGGTAGCGAAGATACGATCCTGTACCCGACACTGTATTGATTCCTAAGGTCCACATCCACTCTGAAACCATATTTTTTAAGTACGTCATTGAGTGCGACATGATATCTTACATCCCAACCATTATTACGAGCTATAAAACCCTCAGCCTTTTCCGAGAATTCCTTTAAAGGATTTACACCCTCAACAGAAAAAGCTTTTTCGAAGGTTGAGAATATCTCCTCTATAACGGTAGCGCTGATATTGCCCTGTCGCCTTATAGCCAGGAACACCATATAAGGAATAAGGATGTTCTGCATAAAAAACTCAGGATCGGAAGCCCTTTCATCTCTTACGTTTTCTTCTATCATCTCTACAGTCTCTTGCAGAATATATTCGTCTCCTCTGTCCGAATACAATTCCAACGCGGACTTTACGTCCTCGGAGGGAACCCCATAAGAACTCGCCACCATATCTACATACTCTCCATCCTTTATCCTACCTCTATCGATCCCCGTGCCTGTAAGCATAGAGAAGGCCATATAGACAGGATTAGCGGATTCAGCAAGGTGACCGGTATAGTCCCGTGCCTTCTCTTCGGCAACAGGTGCCGAAGCTTCTTTTATTATTTGCGCGGCAATTTCTTTAAAATCTTCAGACGTAATACTTCCCCTGTTCCTCATCCTTTCCATTAGCCTTTTCGAAAGCTCGTCATAAAGATCCGCAAACCCTCTTCCCAGACCAAGGCTTCGTGCCTTCTGTTCTCCTGTCACCCGGAAATCATAGCCATCTTCTCCTTTTTTAAAATCCTCCAGATAAAGTCTGAATGCCTCTAATCCGATACTGCCGCTTATAGTTGCATATCCCAACTTCATCTGCGGAAAGGCCCTGACAATACTGTTAGCCACTAGATGCGCCAACATTGAAGAACCCATAAATATCAATGGATTTATGACAGCCAGAGGCAAAAGCGCAGCGCTTATAAAAAGCGTTAATATCGTCGGCACTGTTAAAAGTCCAAAAACAGCCTGGAGTGTAGTTGCTCCCGGATGCTCTTTTTTATAGGAATTAATATTACGCAGATGAGCCAGTATAAAAAGTGCATTGAACGCTATCCATCCTAGGGCGCTTCCATTCGACAGCAAAAACGAGAATACCGCGGGAAGCCTGAAGAGAAGCTCCTCGCCCCACCAGGCGAAGGTAAAAGCCGCGCGCGGGCCGAAGATAGAAGCCCCGGCGGGGGTGGGGGTGAATCCCCTGTCTTCCGTCAACAGTTTGTTTATTTCGACCGCACCTTCTGAAGGCGCACGTCGAATAGCCTGGCGTGCGGCTTCTTTCGATGGTTCTTCTAAAGCTAAATATTCTCCGGACACAGCTTCCAGTGCTTCAGCCAATGCCCTGTGAAGTTCAGTGTCTGTAAGCGCGGCACCTAAAAGTTTTTCCTGCATATCGAAGAACTTCTTCGTATGAGTATCTTCCTGCGCTTTTGTCCTCAGTTTTGTTTCCTGCTCGTGAGTCATCTCGTGGGACATCGTTTCTATTACCTCGGATAGAAACCCGTTAAGATTTTCCTCAGTGGGGTTTTCCAGATATCTGATCGCGGCAGTCATGATTCCCCATGAAAACATCAGGTGCCATGATATTGTCCCTGCCCCACCTCTTGCCTTTGCTTTGACATCCGTCGAGTCGTAATAAGCCGCTACCTGTATATTTTCCGGATATATATCTTCTCCCAATATTCTGACGCTGCTTTCTCGCAGCTTTTCTATCAGGGTCATTGTCACCATAAGAAAGTAATACAGGTGCGGCATGCTTTCCCTGTAGGCTTTCGTTTCCTCGAGGGTTACACCTTTACTGAGTGGAGTGGGCTTTTCCGTGTATTCTCGTACACGCTGTCTTATAGCTTCCGGACTTTGGTCCGCCGGAGCCGCTTTTGATACATCTCTCAATACGCTGAACAGTTCTGCGAACGAAGGCTGATTTTTGCTCCGAAAGCTTCCTGTAATATGCGTAACAATGGAACTCATGATCAGGGGAACCTCTGGTTGTGCCGGTTCCGCAGCAGGTGCTTCTCCCCCGTAATAATACTGCTTATAAAGATCGTCTTCCCGGATTTCATACACCTCCATACCGGGAAACTGCATCGTTCTTGAAGGCTGTAATTTTTCTCTTATATTTTCTATAACATATCTTCTTATCCACTCCTCAAAGAGATCCTTCATAAGCCAGGTAAACTCCTTCTCAACGGCTTTGATAAACTCCTCCCTGGAAAGTGCTTGTCTTCCAACAAGGGTCAAATTAAGCATGAACTTTCTTAATCTTAATTCTGTGGTATCGCGCATAAACGAGCCAAAAAGTCTTTGAAGGTTATGTTCCAAATAAGCTGTAAGTTTCATCTGTTGAAGTTGGCCGACACTACCCCTACCCTCTAAGGCCTGGGCCATGAAGGCGGTAAATTCGTCAGATACGATAAAATCTTTTGCAAAAACACTCATACCTTCAGCCTTCTCAAATATATCTTTTTTCAGGGCCATGAGAATTCCCTGCAAGTTCTTTCCTTCAAAAAGCGCCCAGTTCTTTATGATATTAAGAAGATTGGACCTCTCGTCCTGCAGGATCCTGCTGAGCTTGAACATTAAAGACTCGGCTGGTTCTTTGGATAAATACGCTATCATCCTATAAATCCCTACTCCTTCCTCCGAAGGATCGACTACCTCTTCCGGATTTCGAAGATCAGTAAGGAAATCATAGCCGAATTTCATGGGCAAAGTCACTTTTCCAGCAAGATACGCTCTTATTGCCGCATCCGTAAGGCTAGCCAGTATCATTGTCTTCATATCAGCATGAAAGTCTTCTTTCAGAAAATGAGCACGGTCCCTTGTGAGCCTCAATTCATCAGGCACCTCTATTACGACACCGAGGTCCGCCAGCCTGATAAGCAGATTAAATATATCACTATCCGGGGACAGGCCCAGGACATCGCTCAAAAATCTCTTGTCAAAGCGCATCACAAAAAGACCCTTCTGCACAACAAGGCTGGGATTGTCTTCGTCAAGGAATACCTTACAACTCGATCTTCCATGGCTAAGTTCGGTTATTATCTGCTTCTCTCTGTCTATTCTCACCACTTTTTCACCGTTATGCTCTATATCAACAGAACCTTCAATGGTCCTGGAGAACATTTTTACTCTCCCACTCAGAAGGGCATTGTCTATAGAAGTGGGGCTTTCGCGTTTGCGCCAAACTACCTCCGTGCCTTTAAAATCGCCTTCACTTAAATAGAGCTCGTAGTCAACGCCCGTTATTACACCTTCTTCACTGTCAAATTGAGGTATTAGCCTTACGACGGTAACTTTGCCATCACCACGTGATGTCCGGACAACAACTTCCTCCGCTTCCCTTAAGGCCGTGAAAAATCCGTGACCAAAGAAACCGGTAAGGGACTCCTCTCCCGCCTTCGAGGAACGGTTGGGTATAAGCAGATAATTGATGACCTGCCGTGTGGACATTCCTATAAAGTCACGTATCACTATTTCGGCTTTTTTGACACCTTCTTTATCCTCTACAGTGCCTGTTGTTATTTCTATGGTTTTATTTACAGACTCCCTTTCACTTTCATCTAATTCTGATTGTCTTCTTTCTTCTTCAACTACAGCGTCCCGGCTGTTTTGGAGAAGTTCGCGTATAAACACGAACTGTTCGTGGTCCTGGTAATTGACGCTTTGTGTTATCTGCCCTCTCGCCGCCTTGGCCCTGAGGCTTTCTGAAGATACGCCATCTTCCTTGATATCTTTTGCGTCAATATCTTCACCTTTACCGAAATAGGCGCTGAGTATATTAACAAGGTTGCCTCTTCTGAAAGGCTTAGCGCTAGGCACTAGGCTTGCCACTGAAGACGCTCCTCGAGCATATTCTTCAAGACCCGTCACACCCCCCATCAGGAACTCCTGATCCAGAAAGGCCATGAGATCAACGATCTGCTCTTCAGAAACTTCCGAATCATCCTCAAGAGTTACATAGTATCTGGCTATCTCTTTTATCATTCTCTGAACGTCGGTTGCCCTTTCCGGGTTATGGATGAACTTATTCCGGTTTTCCCCCGGATCAGTTTCCAGCCATCTACCCAGGATTTGAAAAACAAAGAATAGCCTTCTTTCTTCTGTCTTGCTAATCCCTTTCGGGATCCTCACCGCCTGCGCTTCTTCTTCTCCCAGGCCCTCTAGTGCCATGACGATAGCCGCCAGAGGAGGACCCGTAGGCCTTTTCTCTTTCTCGGCTCTTTCGCTTGAATCTCTTTTTTCGTCTATAATTTCAGAATAGTATACATTACTGGCATCGTTCATTATCTGGTGCAAAGACTGCCGCACACCCAAAGTGGCGTCGTCAATAAGCCCTTCAGCTTCTACAGCCTGCTCCGCCGCTTTTCTCCGGCTGGCATCATTGGCCCTTATTTCCTTCTCGAATACATAGAAAAGCGCGCTGCCTCTTTTCTGTTTTTCGACGAACGTCCTTATCTTCCCATAAGTTTCAAGTTCCCCCTTCACCTCTCTGAGCGTTTCTTCATCTTGTTTTCTCTTTTCTTCAAAACTTCTCTCCTCTTCTCCTGAAAGCCCTGCGGGCATCTCTTGTAAAAGGGTCTCCTCAAGTTCCTCTATTTCCGCCTTAAGCTCATCTATTTTAGTTTCGAGATAACCCAATACCTGGTACCTCTTCGCTTCTTCCGGGTCAATACCGCTGAATTTTCCGGAACCTTCAAACCTGGCATCGGATATTAAAACAAGCTGGCGCATCATGAACTCCCAGTAATTCACGGCAGTTGCTTCAAGTATGTTCTGCCATACCCTGCTCTCAACTTGAAGGCCCGGCGTTTCTTTAACGAATACGACATTACCAAGCCTTAAGGCGGATCTCTTCCCGGTAGTACTAACTACAAACACTTTCTCGATATTTCTTAATAGCGGAGCTCCCAAAGAAGGCCTTATATCCCGGGGCTGCTGCTCTCCGGAAAATCCTATCTCTTCGATTATCTTTGGATTTACGAAAATCACCCCTTCGGTTCCTTCAAAAAATTCATGCGCCTGGAAAGTATCCGGCACAAATATGGCTTCTTCAGTGGCAGAGTCCATTGTTTTTTTCAGGATTTTTTCCAGGGTTCTTTCCTCAATTCCCCTCAAAGACGGCGTCTTCTCGTAAGCCCATTCAAAGACATAATACAAGGCATTAAGGATCGCTATTTTTTCCTTTAGAGAGATCTCCTTACTCGCGCTTACCTCTTCAGCTGTCGCGAAAAGTGAATCCAGAGTCCTTTGGTCTATGATCACGCGATCGCGGCTTGTGGGAATGATTACCGATGCAGGCAGGTTTACCGTAACATCTGAAAGGACATTGCTTCCTTTTACCTTCTGTTCCGACGGGCTATTAAGCACAACGCCCTGGTGCGTTATGACAAGTCTTCCCTCACCGGGTTCAGCGGCAAAGGCGAGTCTTGATGGATCATCTTCATCCTTAGCGGCTATAACTCGAAAGCGTTTTCCTTCCTTGGCTTCGTCTTCCTGTTTTTCCAGGTATACCGAACGGTGTTTTTGTTTGTCCAGACCTATGTTGGCTGTGGTCGTCTCTCCTTCCTTCGTACGCTTGACCGTTAACGGTTCACCCATCCAATGCCCAAATCTTTCACTAACAGCCTTCTCTACCAAGTCCATCTCGGATTCTTCACTTAACTGTCCCGAGATGATCCTTACTGAAGTCGCTCCATCCTGAGGGCGGGCGATGCCGCTGAAAAGGCCTGACATCTCATCTTCATTCCAGGCAAGGTCTTTCTCCACGGATCTTATTATAATCACCTTTCTCCTGTTCTTGCCTGTACCTTCAATCCTTACGCCAAACCTTATCCTCAGTCCAACACCCTCGCTGAACGACGTTATTTCCAGTTCGTCATCGGGATCTTCAAGATAATTGAAGGACGATAGAAAACCCACGCCAAATCTACCGATGATATCCTCTTCTCTTATTTCTTTTGTGCTGTATGTGGGTATCAAAAGACATGTAAGGACTTCTTCAAAACTAATACCTCTTTTACCGTTAGTCACCACGATCTGCCCTTCTTCTAAGGACACATGAACGCTTTGGTCGCTCGCGTCAAGCGCGTTCGATATCAACTCGACCACGCCTCGCTCCTTATCTTCGAACTGGCGGGATATAAAGTTGCCTATATTCCGATTCCAGTAATCAATTGCTGAACGTAACCTGCCGACCAGGCGGTAACTAAACCTTGCAATGGGGGTAAGATCCTTGTCCAAGTATGCCTGGAGCCCTACTATCTCTCCGGCGGAAATTTCCCTGCCGCTTTCTATATGTTTAAATAAGTCAAACTCAACGCTTTCTTTCCGCCATAGCTCCAGAGCGCGGAAGGCTATTCTCAGTTCATGATCGTCAGCGCGGAATGCCATTGCAAAATCCATACCCCAGCGCAACAAGGTTAATGAACCGAGAACGAGTGATATTGTCTGGGCGGGCTGCTGCCCCTTAAAGATAAAGGATAGACCGACAAGAACCACTCCCGCAAGGAATGAAACGACTGATCCCGAGATGTTGGCCCAAAAGGTCCTCAGTAGAGGCCGCTTGCCCGGAGGAGCTCTCGAAATATTGACCATGCCGGAATATAGGCCCGAAACCTGGCGCCTTATTTCTCTCCAACTTTCTCTGAGACCGTGAGCAGTGAGCAGATTTATCGCACGGTGCCTGAACGAAAGAGGAATAGCCAAAACGATCATTGCGCTTATGGCGAGAGTGAAAGCAAGAGGTGGAGATGCAAAAGCTAAAATTGTCGCTCCTACACCAACTATACCAACTTTGTATGCGCTT
Source organism: Candidatus Omnitrophota bacterium (assembly GCA_013204685.1). Taxonomy (GTDB): domain Bacteria; phylum Omnitrophota; class Gorgyraeia; order Tantalellales; family Tantalellaceae; genus JABMSC01. The sequence continues at coordinate 8,427 of JABMSC010000149.1, forward strand.
AGTTCAAAGATCGCCGCCCAGCTTGCGCCTTTGGCCAAATATACTCCTCTTCTACCAATACGAAGATGCGGCAGAACAAAAGAAGCTACAGCTATTATGGCAGCTATCATAAACGGTAAACCTAGAAATAAACTAATGGCGGCTAAACCAAGCGGTAAGGCAGTTTCTACCCAATGGGCCCGGTCTCTCGTATAGCGCTCCCATCCCGGAAACCAGCTGCCGGTGCCGAGACCCTTCCTTGTAACCGGAGGCGCTGCTGCTGCTTCACGTTCTTCCCGGAGATCCTCCTGGATAGTTTTATAGATACGGTCGATCGTATTTAATCTCTCCTGGTTGATCGACCAGAGGTATATCGCTATCTGCTTTTGTGTCATCTCCAGGGGATTTCTCTTATATTGGTCGAGGGCGGCTTTAACCTCTGCTTTATCCTCCTTAGCATCAGAGGCTATGATCCTGATTATCTCCCCAAAAGAAACTTTACTATTTCCATTTATCTCATCAACAAGCCCGAAATGGACCTGCTCATAATCTCCCCTCATTGATGCCAAAGCTCTTATATATTTGTGTATATTATCCGGCGTAACCCCTTCTATTCCATTTAGATCAAATTCACTATTTCCAGTTTTAACAGCATCTGTCAGTTGTTTGAGTGTGGGCCTTTCATTTTTTCCGAATCTCTCTCTAAGCTGCCGGCGATGAACATCGGCCAGATCAAAACGTGTTCTCCTCACAAACCGATGACCTTCTATGTCTCCCACTATTTCCAATTTGCCGCTCCGAAGACCTTTGTCAACCCAGCCCGGATTCCCCGTAGGACGTCCCCTGTTAACCATAACTTTCGGAGCGTGGAACCATTGCGACCCGAATGTAGGATCGAGCCATAAACCGGTCAAATATTTATGAGTGGCCAGTCTTGCCCTTTTGTAAAGCGGGACTTTTTTGTAGGAAGGGTCTTTTGGTTCGAGTGTACCGTCTTTAGCATATTCCCAGTCGTTTGAAACCCCTTCAAAAGCATTTTTTTTTGTTATCGCACCGGTTATAAGCCAACCTCCAAATTCTCTTCTCCTTTCGAAGTCAACAACCCTGTTAAGTATCCCCGCCTTTAAAAGCCGTAATATTATCGCTTCAAAGTCTTCCTGCGTCCGAGCCCGGGCAAGCTCTCTTTTATTCTCATCCCACATCACCCACGCAGCCTTATCCAGCACCACTTCATACTTCGGTTTTTGATATTTAAGAACAGCATTCGCGGTATAGTAAACTTTTATTACATTTTTAGACGCCACTGCAGCGCGGCGGGCCTCATCCTGCCTGCGCCATTCTTCAGAACGCTCTTCCTCCTCCAGGCGTTTCCTTTCGTTGTATGAAACTATGCCCGAGCGAATAGCCTGGTACGGCCGCACGGCACTGATATACATTCCCACAAAAAATGTCAGGTAGACTGCGAGCCCTGCAATATGTCCTATTCTTTTTCCTAAACCATCAAACCTGTAATACCTAAAATAGTTGTACACCATGTAAGCAAAAACTCCGGCACAAGACGCCATAGTAATGGCTACGGCAGCAGCCCGCAAAACAGGTTCCCCTAATAAATCTGTCATTATCTTGACCGTACCAATGCCTGTAGCTAAAGCTGTACTTGTTATTATTCCAAGGGGCGGAGAAACCTCTTTTAATTCCGGATAAAAATGTTCCTGTAAACGAAAATGAAAAAGGTCTGTTGCTATGGCCGCGGGAACCATGGCAATAAGAGCCGTAGTAGTCGTAATAAGCCCCAACGTAAGAGGCGTAACAATAAGTGCAACAACTCCTAAAATAAAAAATGTCATTATTACGACCGGTTTATCGGATAATACCTCTTTCCCCCTTAAGCCGTGAAGAACCCAGAAAACCAGGCTGGCTGCAAGAGCCAGTGGGGGAACACCCAAATATATAAAAAGAGCGGCTATGCCCAATGGCACAACGGTTTCCAATCTAGGCGCGATCCACCTGGCGTAAAACGGATGTTTGGCCGGATCCAGCCAGCTGCCGGCGAGGGCCCGTGCGGCGGGTTTTTTTATTTTTGAAAGAAAAGTTTTTAAGGCGCCTTTCGCGAAGGTAAATACATTCTCTCCGCCTGTTATCATTCTAAGATCTTTGATCTCTCTTTCTGAAGTTTGCAAGTATCCCCGCAGGGTCTCGCTTATACTGAAATCTTCTTCAAACTTACCTGTCATAATTTCTTTGAAATTAACATTCTGGGGTAATATCTCCTCTAATATCTCGGTAAGTGTCCTGATCCTATCATCCCGGAAAGAATACAGTATGATCAGCTCTATACCGGAATCTTCCCCCAAAGCTCCCGAAGCGTAATCGCCTCTTGCTAAAACAACAATGTCATCTGCGATATCCAGCGAAAAAACCAATGTTCTTATTAAGGCATCCACAAAATCCGAATATTCCCTTCGGAAACGCTCATCTTTATCTCCATCCGGATATTTTTCTTTAAGACGATCCATTTTTGACTTGAAGGCCATGCGAGTGGCCGTGCCTAAATTTCCCTCTCTGAGCAAACTAAAACGGTGCCCTTCTGTTTCATAAAGTTCCGATACCGCTCTGGTTTCTTCGGCATCCTCTCCGTGTTTCTCTCTTGCCTCATCATACTTTATCAGGTATGACTGCAATAATTCTCTTTCCCACTCCCACCTGAGAGTTTCCAGCTTGATCGTTTGTTCCAGAAGATCTTCCGGCGTAAAAAAGCCCCTTACAATATCTATTACATTGCGGTTGTGACCCTCAAGTAATGAGAGTAACTCGGATTCTCCTCCTTCTATACCCATTGCAGCAGCCACTTCTTCCGCCACTTCTTCCCTCAACGTCTCTCTTATCTGGTCTTTGGGTTGCGTTAGAACCTTTTTTTCCCTTTTATGAATAATATTTGCCAGGTTCCCTTTTTCTTCCCATGCAATATTTATGGCTGTCCTTAATTGACGCAGAAACCTATAAGCTTTCTTAAGCGCATCAGCCTGGCTCTGACTCATGACAAAATACCTGCCTTCAAGCATGAACTCTTTGCCGGCTATCCCGTCCAGAAAGGATTCAAAGGTTGCCTCATCCGTCCAGTCAATATGTTGCGCTCCTACTTTTGCGCGAAGTTTCCAGAAAAGCACCTCGACGCTCCGCAAAGCTCCACTGCCCTTTTTCGAATGGTATATGTATTTTCCGTCAAGATTCACGCGGTGCAGACGGGGTAATATTCTTTCCAGATCTATTATCGCATTGACGGGGGATTGCAGCTCTTCAAGCGTCCTGCACCTGGTCTTTATGCCCTCGAAATAGCTATGCATACTGCTTTCGGATTCCTGACCGGTCACATAGCGCCAGTCCAACAGTGATGTCAGTTCCGCAACATCGGCGTTCTTTACATTACCGATGTACATATCTGCAAATTGTGTTTTACCTATACAATATATATCTTCTTTCTGAAATTCCCTCGGATATGCTACAAAATCAATCTCCGCATTTGCTATCTCCTTCTCCAATAATGCTACAAATCTTCTTGCCTTTCTCTGCAGAACCCTTAGTTCCTCTTTGCCAATCTCCTTTGTATCGTCTATCATGATAAAAAGATCGATATCCGTCCCATATGGTGCTGATCTTCTGGCATAGCTGCCCATTGCTATAAAAGTAAAATCCCTGTCCATGCCCATATAATTCGATAAGATCCTCACAGTACAGTCCAAAAGTGCAGAATATTCAACTCCAAAATTCATCTCTCTATCCCATTTGAACCTGTTTTTGAGATCTGTTAACCTTGAGGCATAATCCTCCTTCAGCATTTTTTCTGCCTGCGATTTAAACTCATCAAGTTTTTCTCTGTATTTCCCGTCAGACTGCAATACTTCAATAATCCTGCCCAGCAAACCGTTCCTATCGAGTTGATCGATATTGTCTCCGAGATATGCTATAAGCTCATCAACCGTAACTTCATCTATGTGCTCGACATAATAGTCAATGTCCTTCGCCTCAAGAGGGGCCGCTGGCTCAGCGACAGGTTTACTGATAAGAACAACACCTTTTGCCGCAAGCTTGGCCTTAAGCTCGTCGTCTATGGATATTCTAACCTCTCCTCCGTCAGCGAAAGCGATGAACACTTGCTCGCCGTTAGCTGTCAGGTCTATCACTGTTATTTTCCTATCCAGTACGCCTTCTCCTTCCCCTTCCCTGTCAACAAGTTCGGCAAGAATAATTACTGTCGCATCAAACGAGCTTAGTTGTCTGTCACTGAAAACATCCCGCATCTCGATGTTATTAATAGGCGGCGCAGCCATCATGGCCGATTTTGCCATTACGGAACTCAGCATCTCCGGCAGCTCATTGGCCTGCCCCGCCAACAGATCGAAATAGTTGTTTTTATAATCTTCTTCACTGGTGAATTTCGGCATTATGGACACATACGAAATGTCTTTTTCCTGAAAAAGATCGCACAGGTTATCCGCATGAAAGCCCCCGGTCATCAGAATAGCGGACTCTTCAGCTCCCTCTTCATCAAAACGAATATTCTTTAAGAACGCCTCATCTCTTTCGAACGAGTATTCGAAAAACTGCGCTATTTCACTGCGGTAGTCATCCAACTTATATATTCCCGGGCTTATATCTGCGGGGATCCCATATCGGGGGGCGTCTTCTTTGATAAAATTAACAAAATTTTTCGCATCAAATGATCCTTTATCCCGAAGATAGTACTCATAATCTTTTTTAATAAGCGTGATGGAAAACATGTTCTTAAGAAGGATAAGATTTTTGGAAAGACGGTTCAGTCGCTTCTGTGTGTCGTTTTCATATAAAGACTCTTTTATCTTTTCTTCAAGGGCGTCAAGCTCTTCCATCACCCGCAGGCGGTTAACGCTTTCATAGAGAGAAACATAGATAATGTAATTGGATAGTTCCGGGAAACGGCCGGTGTTGATCTTTATTTCCTTTGCTTTTGTGAGCAGGTACTCATAAAATGTCTTTCTGGATATCTTCTTTATCTTGAATTCCACGCTCCTGGTTATGAGCTCCCTTATCTCATTCCTGGAAAGGCCTCTCTTGAGTTCATCTATAAGCATGTTCCTTTCAACGTTCGCTCTTTTAAAATTGATCTTGTCCTCAAGCTCCATGGCGCCGACAAGCAGATAAAGATCCGGGGATTTCTTTATATCAATTCCCTGCCTGCGCGCCTCATCAGCCAAAAATTCCAGATATTCACGAAAAGTTTTATCCCCCCCTTTGTAAGCTGCATATGTAAGATCGATCTTTAAAAGTTCCGGACCATAGATATTACGCTTAAGCCTGGAAAGCGTCCGCGTAAGTTCCTTAAGGTACTTATCTGTCTCAGCTTTATATTCCAGAGAATCACGATATACTTTCAGGTTCGCCAGATACAGGTCCTTATCCTCTATGCCCCACAACGTGACCTTATCGGGATGAGTAATCGCATAGAATTCGGCCCCGTTTATGTCGCCTTTTTTCACGAAGTAATTCGCGACCTCTTTTCTTACGGCATTATTAGATATAGAAGTGAAGACTGAAAGGTCATACGGCCCGGCTCCTCCCTCAAGGTTCACCACTCCGATGCCGTATTCGCTGTTCAGGTAATCGATGATCTTCGAGATCTTGTCCTGAGCGAAATAGTTACAGTGCGCATCCTGTATATGGACAATTACTTTGTCAGAATCGCCTTTATGCGAATACATGACATCCCCGAGATGGGCCGGGAGGGAAAATGTATCGGGATCAATTGTTGCGGGAAAATCGACAGCAGCGGCGTCCGGTGTATTTAAAGAAATGCCCGGGCCGATAGCAGCCCAGGCATCGGTCATGACAAAGCATATTATGAAAGCAAATAACACTATGCATGTTATTATACGCTTCGCTAAACTATGCTTGTCAGACCAGAAAGTAAGCATAATCACACCTTTCCTATTAAACTCTTTTAAAAAGCATTAAACTAGCAGCCAAAAAAATAAATATATTTCTACAATATATTCATATTACCTATGAATGTTTGCTCATATTAAGTTTACCTGCAATATTGGGTCATTTACAAATTTTTAAGCTTGCTTTTGGAAACCTTAACTTAGGGTAAGTATGTCCAGTAACGTAACTTATTTGATATAAATGTATTGCATAAATATAGCGAAAGATCCCTACCCTGCCTAAAGTATAAGGTGGGTATAAAGAAACACCCAAACTGTTAAGTTTGGGTGTTTCTTCACTGTGCGCTATACCGCTATTATTACGCCCTGATAAGCGCCTCTGCAAACTTGTAGACTTCTGCCGCTTCGGTAGTGTTTAACGGCATATTGGGCAAAGATCCTATCACTCTGTTAAGAGCTTTAACGATCCGGCTGAAAGAACCTGTTGCCAGATCAAGAAAATCTTCCATACTGAGTTCGGGACTTTCGATCCCCTGCGACTCACAAAAGCTCCGGTACCCCTCAAACGTCTCTAATGTGAATTCCCTGTTCGATGGATCTTTCGCGATCTCGGACAACAGCAAGCCAAACAAAACACCTCTTACAATCCCGCTTCTGTCAAAACTGCGCCCAACGGGAGAAATAATCGTATCTTCAACAGATGCGCCGCCTAAACTCGTCCATCTTTGATTTGCCTTGCTATCGGGTAGTTCTTCTCCTTTAGTGACGGGAAATACTGTAATCGTATTTGTCCTGTTGCGATTCGCCTCCTTAAGATGTTCCGGTATTGGCCTTAGGTTGAGATCATAATCAGAAGGGTCAACCATTAAAGGACTGTCTGTAAAAAATAGTTCAACATAACCATGCGTACCTTCTGCCTGAAGCGCTTCGATAAATCCTTTATTTTCATCATTGATAATTTCAACCGGTATCCTTATAAGCTTATCCGATTGTGCCTGTGCCACTAAAGCTTTCTTTATAAAATCACTATTCTCACCAACATACTGAAAAACAGCCTTAGACCTGCCGAAGGAAGGCACATTTTGTCTGACAGCCTGCGGCACCTTGTCTTCACCTGCTAACTCAAATGGACTCTCATCAGAAAAATCTGAATCTTTATATCCCACCGCGAGACTCGAGATAAACTCATCAAATTTTTGACCCGTTAGCCCCTCATAAAGACTGACCAGATCCCTTTCTTCAGCAAGCTTCCCCAGGCGCATCCATCTTATCGGAACAGGAGCTTCTCCCACCAGAACAATTTTATCCCCCACCTTAACAGCAGTAAAAGGAGCTTTTCTGGACCTGTCAGACACTGCTTCCGAAACCTTTATTAAATTTTCGCGGCTGAAATCAAATCCGTGGTTAAAAAGAGCGGCTTCCGACTCGCTAAGATTAATGGAAAAATCATTAAATCTTGACTCCTCTATATTTATAAAATAATCCACATACCCCGGAAGAGCAAGTGTCCAGTCTTTCCCTTCTTTTCTTCCCTCTTCCGTACCATCCCATTCCTGTGCAATGATGTCCTCTATTTCAGCATCTGCATTATACCTAACACTAAGCTGTATCCCCCTGCCGCCGGTTGAATGCTTTACATCCAGCGAAGTCCCCTGAAAATGTCCTGAACCGGTACTCGTTGTCTGATTAGAATGCGGCAGGTGATCACTCAAAAAGAATGTTTCATGGATAGTGCTTATTCTTTTTAACCGTGTGACCTTTTTTAATCCCATATTGGGGTTAATAAAACCATGGTCCATAAGATACATTACTACTTTATCTTTCGCACGGTCAAATCCGGCCTCCCCGAATATTGCTCTCTTTACAACATTAATAGCTTTACTGACATTTTTCTTTTCGTGCAATTTGCTGAGTATTGTCTCTATGCCGCGCCAATAAAACCCTATCGTTCCTTCTCCCGCCGTTTCTTCCACTTCCGGTAAAAGGCTCTTTCTGGAAATAAAACTCTTTCCCCGCTCATCATTAGAGATCATATCATTATTATCTGCTGTAACTCTTGCGCTGCGTAAATGCACCAAAGTATCTCTTTCCATCCAGGAAATGATCGTGAGTGCCTGACCCGCTATAAGCTGAACATTCTGTGCAGTTTCAACATCATCCGAAAACTCAACTTCATACGCTATTACCTTACGCAGGAAAGTTTTTACAGCGTTTTTATCTGTGTCTTCTTTTTCGTAAGAATCCAAAAGACCGTTGCAGACGTCAGCAAGGGGTCCCAGGTTCTGATCCTGAAAACCGGCACTTGTGAAAAGGACTTCCAGCGCCTTATCCGCATTTCCGCCGGTAACAAGCCGGACAATTTCATGTGTCATCTTGAACCCTTCCATATCTCTTATTGAAAAACCTTTTGGAGCGGCATCTGTGTCACTGACTTCAACCAGAACCTTAGTGCCGTCAAGAAGTTCGATCAAAGCCCCTTTTTCTTCATCCGAATCAGCATTGTCGCTTAAAAGCGAAAACTTTACAAGAAGAATCTGAGGGCTTCCCGCTCTTACTTCTTTGCTGTATAACGCATAATAGGCATCGCCTATACGCTGGACATATCCAATGCGGGAGGACTGAAAATCACCCCCGCTGATCGAATTCTCGATAAAGCTCTCAAGCGGACCTTCGGCGATCCCTTTATCAACTGAATGCGCAAGAAATGCAAGAGCAGCTTCTGTATGAACATCTGCTTCAAGTTCTTGTTTTTGGGGCGATTCTATCGTTAGCTCTCCGGATCCGCTTTTTGTGATCCTGTATAACGGACGGCAAAAAGCTGTGGTCCCCAGTGTAGAGACAGAAAAATACCCTTCATCTGCAGACAATAGATCAGTGTATTTCACAGTCTTCAGTTCACTATTTTTAAGCTCAAGGCCATAAGAAGGCATTGTGGTTAAAAGACATAGAAATAATGTCAAAAAGACACAAATCGCCTTCCTATATGGTATCAATATAGTCAAGGTAATTTTCCCCTCTTTCTTAATTTTTATTAAACTAACTCCATGTGTTTAATACTATTATACCAAAATATGGGTACAAACAAAGGGAAAAAACTAACTTTTTTGCATCTAACTCATATATGCATGCATTCATGAGGACGTTACCAAGATGTTAAATTAGTTGCTAAGATAAGGATTTGGGTTTAAAATTATACATAACAAAAGGTCAATATTATGAAAAAATTAGTTCTCCTGCGGCATGGGGAAAGTGAATGGAACGAGAAAAACCTGTTTACCGGATGGACGGACGTGGACCTCTCCAAAAAAGGGATCCGGGAAGCGAAAAAGGCCGGTGAACTGTTGAGGGGTGAAGGGTTTACTTTTGACATAGCTTTTACCTCTCTCTTAAAAAGAGCCATAAGGACATTGTGGATAGCGCTTGACGAACTGGACCTCATGTGGATACCGGTACACAGGTCCTGGCGGCTCAATGAGAGGCATTACGGCGCCCTTCAGGGCCTTAACAAAAAGAAGACCGCCGAGCTCGAGGGGGAGCAGCAGGTGCATATCTGGCGCAGGAGCTTTGACGTGCGCCCTCCTGCACTTGATAAAACAGATGAAAGATATCCGGGGCGTGACCCGAAATACCAAAACCTTCCGGAAAAAGATATTCCCCTTACCGAATCCTTAAAAGATACAATTGAACGCTTTATGCCTTACTGGCATGATGTTATATGCAAAGAAATCGCAAAAGATAAACACACTCTGATATCAGCTCACGGGAACAGTTTGCGAGCTCTTGTTAAGCATCTGGATAATATCCCGGATGAAGAAATCGTCTCGTTAGAGATACCAACAGGCGTGCCTCTTGTTTATGAGCTTGCGGATGACATGAAACCGGTGAGGCATTATTACCTGGGCAAATCAGGATAACACAAAGGAGCTACCAATGGCAATTGATCTTCAAGGAATATTAGGAGAAGAAGCGGCATATCTTTTAGATCACGGATGCGTGACAATACCGCAGGAGGAGCTGCACCTGCCCGGGCCGGACCATGTGGATAACATTTTCAGCATATCAGACAGGTCCGAAAAAGTGATATCAAACCTTAAACGCATGTTCAATCACGGAAGGTTAAAGGGTACCGGATATCTTTCTATTCTGCCGGTCGACCAGGGTGTAGAACATTCTGCAGGTGCGTCATTCGCGCCCAACCCGATATATTTTGATCCGGAGAATATAGTCAAGCTTGCCACCGAAGGCGGCTGTAACGCCGTAGCATCAACCCTTGGCGTGCTTGGTATGGTATCAAAAAAATACGCCGGTAAGATCCCCTTTATAGTAAAAATAAACCACAACGAACTGCTGTCATATCCAAACTCCTATGACCAGAGGCTTTTTGCCTCGGCTGAACAAGCCTTTGACATGGGGGCGGCAGGGGTAGGAGCCACCATTTATTTCGGGTCTCAAGAGTCAAGAAGGCAGATCGAAGAGATCTCTCATGAATTTTATCAGGCGCATCAGCTCGGCATGTTCACGGTCTTGTGGTGTTACATCAGAAATGACGCCTTCACAAAAGATGATGTCGATTACTCGACAAGCGCCGATCTTACGGGTCAGGCGAACCATCTTGGCGTGACAATAGAAGCGGACATAATAAAGCAGAAACTGCCGACAAATAACGGCGGATATACGGCGATCAACTTCGGCAAGACAAGCCCGCTTGTATATAAAAAACTTACCTCGGATCACCCGATAGACCTCACCAGGTATCAGGTCGCTAACTGTTATATGGGAAGGATCGGCCTTATTAATTCAGGCGGCGCCTCAACCGGCGCTAACGACCTATCCATCGCGGTTAGGACAGCTGTTATAAATAAGCGCGCCGGCGGAACAGGACTTATATCCGGCAGAAAGGCCTTCCAGAGGCCCATGGATGAAGGGATTAAGCTTCTGAACGCGATACAGGACGTGTATCTGGATAAGAGTGTGACGATAGCATAGGTTATTCAGTTGTAAGCGTTAAGCGGTAAGCGTTAAAGTATAGTTATAGAAAAACACGCTTAAACGTGCTCTTTTTTATTATTTTTATTTGATCCCCGCTTAGAGCATGCGGAAATGACAAAGGGGTGGGTTCTCACTTTTTTCTTAACGCTTACTACTTACCGCTTACCGCTAATTACGCATACGTCCAGAATTCACGCATAACATGGAGTTCGTCCCCCATGCCATCAATGGTCGGCCTTGCTATGCCTTTGAGGATATATTTCACCATTTTCGCGAATCTTTCGGTGAAACCCACCGACTCTTCCTCTCCCAGCAGGTTCTTGATAAAACCGTCCGGGTCATTTATATATGGACTGACCAGATATCTTAAAACCTGTTTATGACAGAATTTTTTGGTTTCATCCGTCTCGATCTTTGTAACAACCGCTGTCAGCATAGACATGATTATTCGGGCCTGATACGCCCTTTGTATGTTCTCATCATCCTGCACATTTTCCGGGAGCCCTTTAACATTTATCAGCATCACATCCATCTCCTCGAAGAATTTCGGCTTAGCCAATACATCCAGCGGAACCTCCTCGGCATTAACAGTGAGAATAACTATATGTTTCTTCGGGTTTTTCTGGGTGCGCAAACGATTAACGGCGGTCCTTAAGGAACCTTCGTTCTGCGGGTCAAACTCCGCCAGTCCGATATCCAGTTTTTTCCGGCCCGGTTCTTTTCCTTTGCCCCGTAGAATATCTTCTATACCTGGATCGAGTTCAAAACCCTTCTCGATGACCAGGCCGATATCGCTGCGCTCAAGCATCCGGTTAAGAACCTCCCAGACATAATGATCCTGAGGGGCATCCGTCCTGCGCGAGAGATATCTGGGGCCAACTTTCACGATGAAACTGATAAATTCCTTGCTTTCGGGGGGCAGGTCTGATCTTTCTATAGATTCGAGCAATTCCTTATCCTCCGGATCTATCTCTGCCCTTTCTGCTCTGTCGGCGATAAATTGAGCATACTGATCAGCATGAAGCACTTCACCCGTACCCTGTTTTATGGCGATGCCTGCCCCGTTAGAAATTCCTTCGGAATCTGTAATGGGGGCGGCCTGAAGAGGATACCTTCTAAGGTCTCTACTAATCTCTGTGGCAGAAAGACTTATAAACTCCTCGACATTTGCATCTTCATCCGGGTCACCCAATTCCGGGAGGCTTCCCCTCACCAACTCTACAGAATCGAGCGTTTTCATCTGTAATTTTTCCACTTCATCTCTTCCCTGCGCGGTCAAAGAATAAAAGTTCTGCCCTTTGCGTTTTTCCATTTCTAACAAGCCGTGGTTAACGGGACCTGCAAGATGTTCGCGTGCCGTCTGCTTCCCCCTGACAAGCCCCTTAAGCCCGAGTTCATCGCGAACTTCTTCATAAGCATCGAGATAATCAGTACTGGTAAACCCGTCCTGCTCAAGGATCCGCAACTGCAGATGACTTGAATACGAAATAACTTCCAGGGTATCTTGAAGGATCCTGACCTGGGTTTTGGAGCCGTGGTAAACCGGCCCTTCAAAGTCAGCTTCTCCCGTTCCCTGTTTCATAGCGATACCTTCATCGCCTTTTTCTCCTTCAGGAGCAGAAACCGCCTCTTCCAGCTCTTTCCTCCTGTTACTAAGCATCCCGCTCACATGATCGAAGAGGGGCAGCGCCGATCTGAGGCTGATGCCAACTCCGGAAGCATCTCGATCAACACCTCGAACAAGCTTTCCAAGCTCTTCTCCCAGCTTGATCCATAACACCGGTGAATCTGTCTGCGCCAGCAGTTTCATGAGTTCTGCCATGGCTTCTCCGTCCCTTTGCATGGCTTTAAGTGCGACCTCCGCTATTCTTTTAGCTTCTTCGTCTTCTTTTGAAGACGCCTCTTCGGCGGCTGTAGTTTTCTGTTCCTCCTGCTCAATTTGCACTCTTCCTTTCGTGACCCTGCCTGATATTCTTTTAGCAGACTCACCTTCTTTTGAAGGTGCCTCTTTCTCGGCTGCGATTCCCTTTATCCAGCATTCTTCTTCCTTCGCCGCAGCTAAGACTTTTCTTACCCCGTCAAGGAACCGGCTGTGTACCCCTGAGGAAAAAGTGTCTTTAATTATAGCGCTTTGGAAAAATATGACCTTGAATCCGGCGTTTTCTTCTTCAACAATGAATCCAAAAAATTCCGCGGAGTGTTCTGGTCTTATCGTTATTACAATTCTTACTTTTTCGCCGTCTCGCTTCACTTTCACCTTATGGGCCAAAGCGCTGATCTCAATATCCGTTAAGATAATACGCACCGCCTCTGCGATCTCTGGATCAACCGTAGACAATGCTTCCGCGTCATCCGGCTCCACTTCCCCCGTGCCCTGCCTCATGGCAAGACCGGTGTCGGGGAAAAGATCGTCCGCCGCCTCGGCAGTATTATCGAGAACTCCCGGGAGAAAAGGATTTTCTTCCGCGTGGAAATGATCCGGCATAAGCTGCCGTAAAGACCTCTTTTCTGAACCATAATATTCAGGGAAAGGAGCTAAGCCTTTGACCGGCATCCACCTGATCAGATCCCATAAAATATTCCCGTCTTCGTTTACGGGCCAGAGGGGCATATCTCTTAGCCTGGTATTAGTTATATCAATAGCCGCGAAAAGTCTGCCTTCCCTCTTTTCTCTTTCCTGAGCAATAAAGCTATCCCTGGCCATCCAGAGTATTAAAGGATAGAGGGCTTTCTTTGTTCTTCTGTCTCTAAGGTTTCCTGTCATGCTTTCTTCTTGTCCCAGGCCTCTTGCGAAAGCCAACAATGTCTCTTTTATCTTGCGTACGCTGCATCTGTAAACATCTGACGCAGCATCTTGCGCTCTCTTCTCTTGATAAACATCTGTTGTCGGCGGTATGTCATGAAAAAGACCGTGACTCTTTAGCCATACTCTTATATCTATCCCGTTTATCTTCTGGTTTATTAAATCGAGTCGTACGCCCGATCCTTCCAACCTTTTTAAAATGTCGCCCTCAATTGCTCCGGCGTTATCGTCATGTGTAGTCGTGGAGCTCGGCCGCTCCCGGGAGGTCGCGGCACTTCCTCGGACATTTCGTCCTCGGTCGCCCTCGGCTCTCAGCTCTGAAGTCTCAGCTTCAGCGTCGTGTGTCTCCGCGGGGTTGTTTTCGCCCGTGCCCTGTTTCATGGGGGTGCCTTCAGTTTCCGTCCCGTCAGGATCATCCTTATCGCTAAGAGGTTGAAAAATTTCATCGTCACTCACCATATCAAGCTCACCGAGAAGTCTGGCCTGGGTTGCTTTGTCAGGCCGGCTGTCAGCTAATATCGGTATTTTTGCTATTATTTCCATACCTTTGAGAGTAAGTGAAAACTTATATTCTTCTTCTTCTTTTTCTTTTTTTCCCTCTATATTTAATATAACCACTGTCTCTTTTGCCAGTATACCGCGATCCACCAGCGCATTGAGTTGCAGATCGAGTTTTTCAATGACCGGTTCAAGACCAAGAAATGCGGCAACTTCCAGTTTACCAATAATATACGCACACAAAGTGAACTCACCGTGCTGTTCCAGTTGCCATTGTATGGTAGGCGAATTAACTATAACTTGAAGTATGTTTTCCGTCTCCTCATCCACCTCACCCGTGCCCTGTTTCATGGCGGTGCCTTCGGCGTCGGACGTAGGCGCTGGCGCTTGGGAGGCAAAAGGAAGGTATCTGCTGAACTGCCCCATAAGCTTCTCTAAACTGAAGGTGTTAACAGGGGATGTAAGCGAAGCGGTCCTTCCTTCAAGTTCATGCGATCTTGATTCAGTAATATAATAATCTATAACATCAGCAGGATTTTCGGTCATCAGGCGGATGCTTTCCGCGCTGTATCCTTCATCCTGGAGCCACTTCCTGAAAGCGTCAACCAGCTCCGGATCAAGCCTGTTCATGACCGTCATCATGCCCGCGCCCTGGATGTCAGTCAGTGCCCTTAACTGTTGAAGAATTTTGTCAAATTTTTCATGGATCTTCTTTAGTTGCGCCGGTCTTCTCTTATAATAACTGCCTGGGCCAAATTTTTGAGTTGTTCTTATTCTTTTCAGAAAATCCGACTGCCACCCGCGAATTGCCCCCTCAAGCTGGTCTTCTGTTTCAAATCCTTTGCGCGGCATACTTGCCATTAAAGCGTCAAAAGTGTTCTCCAACTCATGCCCGCGCACATCGATCTCTATTTTATAACCGCTACTCATGCTGCCATCATGCCACCCGGGGATGATCCCTTCATAAGTATCCTCCGCTTTTATTCTATCGATGATCTCATTTTCTGCGGGCAACCTCCCCAGTTTCTGTTGAAGAACGCAAATATCTGAAGCTAGATAAGTAATAAAATCTTTTATTTCATCCGATATTTTCGGCGTTGTCCTTGATTCCTCTTCTTTCTTTTTATCAATGATCCTCTCTATTTTTCCTATATCCTTTTTGACCGTCTCCAGGGCAGCCGGATCGAACAGTTCTGTCAAACGCAGAAGGCTGGCGCTGATGTCGGATTTTAACTCGTCAAATGCCTTAGAAACATTTTCCGAAGCTATAGCTCCACGAAGCGACTCCTGGAACCCTCCATAGCCGAGCTTATGAACAATTCCTCCTTCTCGACTCAATCTGTCCCATACCATCTGCATAAACGTACGGGAGGCCCTGTCTATCTCACCCCTGTCGATCCTCTCTCCGGCAAAGTCAAGATATCTGTCAACAGTCTCTTCTTTTTTCTCCTCTGCCCGTCTCCCAAAACTGTGTGATCCGTACCAGCCCTGCAGGTAAATGGGTATCGGCTTTTCAGATCTTCCCCGGGCAACGTCCCGTAAACGGTGCGCGGAATCTATACTGTTTAAAAGCGTAAAATCCCTCTCTGTCAGTTTGACATCGGTTTGGTGTCCTATCGCTTGGAGCATGGATGTCAGAACATCCGTAAAACCATATGAGTTCGATATACCGGTTACGAATACATCCGAGATACCCGCCCTTTTCGCATAGGAACTGATAAACTTAAGCGTCTCTATAAGCAGTTCTTTTTGCAGGTTCTTATCCACAAAAGTCGAATCTTTAGTTTTCTCTTTGTGTTTTACAAGAGGGGTGAACTCAATGGCATGCACCCACAGGAC
This sequence comes from Candidatus Omnitrophota bacterium, assembly GCA_013204685.1. Taxonomy (GTDB): domain Bacteria; phylum Omnitrophota; class Gorgyraeia; order Tantalellales; family Tantalellaceae; genus JABMSC01. Next base: position 24,453 of record JABMSC010000149.1, read on the forward strand.
GAGTTTTCCTTCCGAACGACCCACCATAAAAAGGAATCTAGCGAAAAACTTGTTTTTACAATAAGTATTGAGCTCGAAGTTCTCAAAGGTCGAGTTCCATGCCCCTACGGTCCAGAAATTAAACGCCCTCGGATCTGTACAATCACCAGCCCTGTCTCCCCCGAGCAGATAGCTGAAACTTCTGTCCGTAAGTTCGAACCCGAGTTCGCCATATTCATCACTGTTCAGCTCACTTAAAAAAACCATTATCTCTTTTTTTTGGGGGCTTTCTTTCCGCAGGGAGTGCGCTCTTTTAAGCAGCGCCGACCGTATAGAATCGACGATCTGGTCAGCGAATATCTCGAATAAGGCAGGGTCACGTTGAAATTCCTCAAGGGTGTGTCCCGTGCTCCATTCGATCTCTTCCTTAAGAAACTGCAGATCCTTAAGGATACCGTTACCTGTTACTTTAGATAAAAATGTTTTTACCTTTTCCGGTTCAAATAGATTATACAATAGAGCGGAATTACCGCCTGAACCCTCGATCGTTCCTTTGCCATTCGCGCCGAGTTCCCAGACCAGGTCCTTGATCGTTCCCCTTACTATCATCAAAAAGAGTACATCACGATAATTTTCATCTTTTGCCTCCAAAAGATCCTTTCTCAGCGCATCGTGATACCTGTGGCCGAATTGACTGAACCTCTTAGCGAAATCTGTTAAATATCCGGGGTTATTTTTGAAGTATGATATCCTGGGTGCAAAAATTTCCATTAAGCGACTCTTCTTTTCGGACGGTTCCCTGAAAAAGATATCCTCAAGAAATTCTATTATCTCATTATCGCTGATCTGTTCGCGGGCGCCTCTTTCAAGATCCTCACCCGTGCCCTGTTTCATGGCGAGACCGGTGTCGGAAGAAATGTCTTCGGAATCTGTAATGGGGCCGGTTTCGTCCTGCGGGGTCGTGGGATCGCTTTCTTCTACCTGACGTAAAACATAATCTATATCCGTAAGGTCCTCATCCAGCTGATCACGCCGGTTCTGTTCTTCGGCTGTTTCAAGGTTCTTTTCAATGCCGGAACGCACTTTTCTTATGAGCTCTATCGGGTCTTTTACGAATTCCGCAAGAAATATTGCCGTGTTTTCTTCTTTCATATTTCTGAGGTCATTACCGATCGCTAAAAGTATTGCCGCAGCTTTTTCGTCTAAGCTGTATCTTTCCACTGTCACCTGAACAGCGCTTTTAATTTTTTCGATGGTGTTTTCCGTCAATATCAACAATAATGTTTCTGCTTCCACCGCGTTTACCGAATACGCGCGCATAAACGTATCGTCCCTCAATCCATCTATCAGATCTTTCGTAGTTTCAGCCTCAAGGTATGTAAATATCGATGTGCCTTTTTGCGCGTAATCTCTGACAACTTCTACGGCAGCATAAAGTTCTGAGCCCTCTTTTGTGATCGCCTGCTCCACAATAAGAATAGCTTCGCTGCATATCGCGCGATCCAGTTCGGGCAGGTCCATAAAAATGGTCTCGTCCCGGGTAATGGATAGTTTTGATATCTCGGCCACTTTATCCTTTACCACTTCATCGGCCGTCAACGTTTCCGGGGTCATCTCTTTTGCGTCACCGTAGATCAGTTTGAAAAAGATGGCCATTGTTATTAAACGTCTATGCCTGCCTCTGAAGTAGAACAGCTTATGTCTGCATTGTTTCTTATCATCCGGATCATCCGAAAAAACCAGCATATCGGTTCTCTCGAGACATTTCATTGCGACCGCCGCCAGGGCTTTCAGGTTATCTTGCGGCGTCAGCTGTGCGATCTCTGTGCCGTCGGTGTCGGCGGCGTCGTTCGTTGCTTGCCCCGTTAGAGGTTTCGAAGAAAGCTCTGACGGGGGCGTGGTGCTTGCCTCCGGGCCGCGGGCACTTAATTTTTCGATCGCAGCAATAAGTGTCTGAGGATTACATTCTGGCTTATGTATATAGCCGTCAAAAATGTCCTCCGGAGCCAGTGAACCTGCGAACTCTTGATATGCTTTCTCAATATCACCCTGTTCTTTAGCGCTGATCAGAATGGCGGGGGTGTTTTTATATAGATCCGACAGTTCACGAGCGGCCAGCACAACATGGATACCCGTGGAATTCCCCTTTTTTTCTTCGGCATCAGCAGCTGTTTCAGGCAGATTCCCGTCCAGCAGAAAAAGATCAAAAGGCGAATTTGCATCAACGCTTTCCCGCAATTTATCTTTGGCCTCTTCAGCGCTGCCGGCAAAAGTGATATTCTTAAAACCGGCTGCCTTAAGGAAGATTCTCAGTACACACCGAATTTTAGCATCGTCATCTACAACCAATATTTTCCGGAATTCTCTTCCGGCCGGTCGCTGCTGCTCCTGATCTTCACGCGAATTACCCTCCCCCGTACCCTGCTTCATGGGAGTGCCGTCGTCGGGAAAAGGATCCTCATCCGGATGTTCTTTCCGGAATTCGTCATATAATGACGCGGCGCGTTTTTTCTCGTTCCGGACTATCCTTATTATTGCGTCCATGCGCAGATCAAACTGCCCGATAATCTTCTTCCTGCCCGGAACCTCCTCACTGCCCGCAACTTTCCTCAGATGTCTTAATACACTCTCGTACTCGCCCCGTTCCATCAGGTCGATGGCCTGCTGAAAATGCTGGGAGGCTGCTACTTTCTGGCCTACAAAACCCCTGTTCGTCCATTCTAAAAGCCTGGCCAGGCCGAGATCGATAGTTCTTTTATCCCTCTTATGCAGATGTTTCCGTTTTGTGGAATTTTCGAGAAGTTTAATAAAATGCTCAACGTCTCTTTTGGCGCCCATGATCCTGGCATATTCAGGCTCAGAGCTTTGAATGGCTCTGACCCTGCTGCGAAAGGCCTTCCCGATATCCTCGTATTCA
>JABMSC010000150.1 GCA_013204685.1 Candidatus Omnitrophota bacterium
ACCTTACAGAGATGGCCAAAGGAGACGAACTGGATCCGGTCATTGGCCGGAGTAAAGAGATCCAGAGAGTTATGCAGATACTGGGCCGCAGGAAGAAGAATAACCCTGTTCTGATAGGTGAAGCAGGTGTGGGGAAAACAGCTATTGTTGAGGGGCTGGCCCAGAAGATAACCGCGGGAGATACGCCCGAAGCCCTTAAAGGAAAGAGGCTTATCATACTGGACCTTGCGATGATGATCGCCGGAACCAAGTATCGCGGGCAATTTGAAGAACGCATAAAGGCCGTTATGAAAGAGATCACGGACAATCCCGAGGTGATCGTTTTTATCGATGAGATCCATACGCTTGTAGGCGCCGGAGGAGCGGAAGGAGCTATAGACGCTTCCAACATGATGAAGCCGGCTCTTCAGCGCGGTGATATACAATGTATCGGAGCTACGACGCTTGATGAATACAGGAAGAACATAGAAAAAGACCCGGCACTTGAGAGACGTTTTCAGCCGGTTAATGTCGACCCGCCTTCAGTTCTAGAGACTATAGAGATATTGAAGGGCCTGAGAGATAAATATGAAGCGCATCATAAGGTCAAGTTCTCAGATAAAGCCCTGGAAGCTGCGGCTAAAATGTCCGACCAGTACATAAGCGCAAGGTTCCTGCCCGACAAGGCGATAGATCTCATAGATGAGGCGGGGTCGAAGGCGAGGCTCTCCACAATGATGATGCCGGAAGACATCAAGGCCCTGGAGCAGGAACTGGAAGACTGCAAGCGCGAGAAAGAGGCATCTGTGAAGAATCAGGATTTTGAAACGGCGGCGCGCTTCAGGGATTCAGAAAGAAAGATCCGCCAGGAGCTTGACGAAAAAATGAAGCACTGGAAAACAGGACAAAATCATCAGGATGTTGAGATCTCGGAAGATGATATCGCCAATATAGTCTCGGACTGGACGAATATTCCTCTGGTAAAGGTCGAGGAGAAGGAATCTGAAAAATATCTCAAGCTCGAAGAGACTCTTGACTCAAGAGTGGTCGGTCAGAACGAGGCAATAAGAGAGATCGCGCATGCGGTCCGGCGTTCACGCGCGGGCGTGAAAGCTCCTAACCGTCCGATAGGATCTTTTATTTTTATGGGCCCGACCGGTGTTGGTAAGACGCTTTTGGGAAGGAAGCTCGCCGAGGAGATGTTCGGAGATGAAGAGGCGATAATCCAGATAGATATGTCCGAATATATGGAGAAGTTCAATGTGTCACGTCTGGTAGGCGCGCCTCCCGGATATGTAGGTTACGAAGAAGGAGGACAACTTACCGAAAAGGTGAGAAGAAGACCTTATTCGGTGGTTTTGCTTGATGAAATAGAAAAAGCGCATCCGGATGTTTTTAATATACTCCTGCAGGTTCTTGAGGAAGGCCGCCTTACCGATTCTTACGGACGGAAGGTGAGCTTTAGGAACACAATACTCATAATGACGTCTAATATCGGCGCGGATCTTATGAAGAAAACAGGGTCCATCGGGTTCCAGGCGGCTCAGAAGGAAGACGATACGTATAAGGGCATGAAAGACCGCCTCTTAGAAGCCGTTAAGAAAACGTTTAAGCCGGAGTTCCTTAACAGGGTTGATGACGTTATAGTTTTTAGAAGCCTGAACAAGGAGGATCTTGCGAAGATAGTTGAAATAGAAGTAAAGGAAGTTCAGGATAGAGTGAAGGAGAAGGATATAGAGCTGGTGCTGGATCAAAAAGCGAAAACATTTCTTATTGAAAAAGGATTCGATAATGTTTTTGGAGCGCGTCCTTTAAAAAGAACGATCCAGAGGTATCTGGAAAATTCTTTATCCGAGGAAATACTGGCCGGTTCCTTAAAAGACGGGTCGGCCGTGAAAGTTACGCACAAAAAGGGTAAGGATGAACTTGATTTTATCTCTACGCATAAAAAGGCGGCTAAAAAAAGTTCAGAAACAGAATCCGTAAAGAACGCAAAGGACTAATTGTCTTCAGGCGAGAACAATAGAAAAATCGGTGAATTTTATGAAAATCTTACAGTTTATCAAAAAACAGATCAAATTTTTGAGAATTCTCTCCAAAAACCGCATGAAAAGATATTTCTCTTATATCGGGGGACTGGTTGTTCTCTTTGCGAAAACAGTTTTTTGGATTTTTGCGCCGCGCATGAGAAAACTGAACGTGCTGCAGCAAATGGACAGGATCGGAGTAGCAAGTTTTCCAATAGTGCTTCTGATCAGCCTTTTTACAGGTATGGTTATGGCCCTTCAGGGAGCCTACCAGATGCAGAAGATGTCCGCTGAGATATATATAGCGTCGCTTGTGGCCCTGTCTATGACCAGGGAACTCGGACCGGTACTGACGGCCCTCATTGTTGCGGGAAGGTGCGGTGCGGCAATAACTGCGGAACTAGGGACCATGAAGGTAACGGAGCAGATAGACGCTCTGGAAACATTATCATCTAATCCCGTGCAATACCTGGTGGTTCCCAGATTTCTGGCGCTTCTTGTTATGCTTCCGCTTCTAACGATCTGTGCCGACTTTTTCGGGATAATCGGCGGGTATTTAATAGGTGTCGGTAAACTGCATATATCTCATGCAATGTACATGAAAATGACTTTTGATCCTTTAGCGATCAAGGATGTTGTTACGGGACTCATAAAGAGTATATCTTTTGCGATGATTATATGCATTATTGCTTGTTTTGAGGGGATGAATTCGGAAGGCGGAGCTGAAGGCGTGGGCCGGGCGACGACATCCAGTGTTGTGAGGAGTTTCATATTGATAATAGTCGCGGATTGTTTCTTCACTGCGCTGTTTTATTTTATTATGCATCAATAGAAATAGCGTTTAACGTTTGGCGTATAGTAAATAGGGCTTAACTCCCCCTTAACGCTTAACGCTAAATTGAAAAGGAGCTACTAGGGGCAACCATGATCGAACTTAAACACATCCATAAATCGTTTAGCGGAAGACCCGTGCTGGAAGATCTTAATCTAAAGGTTAATACGGGTGAGTCCATGGTTATCATCGGCAGGTCAGGATGCGGGAAAAGTGTTCTCTTGAAACATATTATCGGACTTATGCGCCCGGAATCGGGAAATGTTCTGATAAACGGTGTCGACATAACGAAAGTTGACAATAAGACCCTTTATAAAATACGCATGGACTTTGGCATGCTATTCCAGGGAGCGGCGCTTTTTGATTCCTTGACCGTTCTTGAGAATGTGGGTTTTAGGCTTATTGAACATACCAATTCAGATCCGGAAAAAGTAAAGGAACACGTCGACACCTGTCTTGAAATGGTGGGCTTAAGGGGTGTCAAATATGCCAGGCCCGCAGAGCTTTCCGGAGGCATGAAAAAAAGAGTTGGCCTGGCAAGAGCTATCAGCATGTCTCCCAAGATAATTCTCTTTGATGAACCGACTACAGGTGTTGATCCGATAACGGGTGATATCATAAATGCGCTTATCAGGAACCTTCATGATACGCTTAAAACAACATCTATCACTGTTACGCATGACATGAAAAGCGCGTACAGGATAGCCGATAAGATAGCCATGCTCTACGACAGGCAGATCATTGAAGTAGGGACGCCTGATGAGATAAAAAACTCAAAGAATGAGATCGTGAGGCAGTTTATAAGCGGGAACGCTGAGGGGCCTATAACGAGAGACAAACCTCAGCAGGATGACTGGGAAGAGGATCAAGATTCTTAAACTGCATACTGCAGGCTTGAACTTGAGGAGTTAAATATAAAACAAGGAGATGAAAGATGTTTAGGAGCATAAGATTAGAAGCAAGAGTCGGGTTGTTTATAGGACTGGGTATTTTTCTGATGTTTCTTCTAGTGTTTTCAATTAGTGACATTTATTTCTTGAAAAAGGGATATGAAATACGTGTTACTTTTGATTACGTGAACGGAATAACCGAGAATTCCCCCGTAAGGCTGGCCGGTGTAAATGTGGGTGAAGTGAGGAATATCAATATATTTTATGATGAGGCCAGGCA
>JABMSC010000151.1 GCA_013204685.1 Candidatus Omnitrophota bacterium
CCCCTCTTCAAAGGCATCATACCGCCGTGGCAGCTTATCTCCACAACATCTTCAGCTGTATACGTATTCGGCGATCGCATGACCGTAAGAAGAACCTCGTCTATTCTTTCACCTCTATCGGGAGGCGCAATGTATCCATAATGCACGGTATGGGTCTTGCATGATGACGGTTTCGTCTTGCTGGCCGGATCAAATATTGCATCAGCTATGGCAAATGCGTCCTTTCCGCTTAAGCGAACTATCCCTATCCCGCCCTCACCGGGTGGTGTCGAGATCGCTGCGATCGTGTCGTTACTTGTGTTATTCATAATGTATGGATATCAGGACATCGGGAAATCAGGGGGATAGGATACCAGGGCATCGGAGTATCGGGTAAAATGTAAGCTCCTGATATCTTATCCTCCTGATAACCAGATAACCAGATGTCCTTTTATTGATCCGTCATCCCTTTCAGCACAAACTCCCTAACTTCCCCGATTACATAAAATGACCCCGTTGCCAGTATAAGATCTCCCGGCTTCGCCATATGTAATGCCGCGCCCAGGCCTTCCTTGATGTCGCTGGTTATCTTAACCCGTCTATTCCGGATATATCCCCTTACCAGGAGAGGATCCGCTGCCCTCCTGCCGGAAGCACGTGTAAGCACCACTTCATCACTGGCCGGCACCAGGCTCTCACATACCCCACGGATGTCCTTATCCCCGGAAAGGCCCAATAGAAGTATTAATCTATCATATTTGAACAATTGTTCAACAGAATATTTGAGATTTTCCGCACTCGCTACGTTCTGGGCACCGTCTATAACAACCATGGGATTTCTTGCTAAAACTTCCAGCCTTCCCGGGATAAACGCCTTCTCAAGACCCCTTTTAATAACATCCCGGCTCAATGTTTTTTCATCCTTTATTCTCTCACACGCCCCGACAGCTGCTGCAGCATTTGCTGCCTGAAAAATGCCGGGCATTTTCGTATAGCATCCTTCATAATTCTGCTCAGCATGTATGTTAAATTCACTCCCCTCTATGCCGGGATCTACCACATCATATGTTATGTCTCTTCCTACGATCGAAAGGCTTGCCCCTTTTTCCCTGCACTTATCACTCACAACTCTAAGAACGCTCTCATCCTGCGGGGAGCTTACACAATAAGTTCCGCTTTTGATTATTCCCGCCTTCTCTCCGGCTATCTCTTCCAGGCTGCCCCCAAGCACCTGAATGTGATCATAGCTTATGGGGCTGATGATACTGACCTCCGCATCAATAACATTTGTTGCATCCAGCCTCCCGCCCATACCTGCCTCAAAAACCGCAAAATCCACTTTTCTCAGGCTGAAGTATAAAATCGCAGCAAGTGTAAGTACCTCAAAATAAGTAAATTCACTCTTCGCCTCCGGGGTAAGATATTTTTCTGTTTCCTTAAGCACTTGAGCGAAATGTTCGCGACTGATATTTTTATCATTGATCTTGATCCGTTCGGTAATATCCGTAAGGTGCGGTGAAGTGAAAAGCCCGACGCTGTAACCCGCTTCTTCAAGGATGGAAGAAACAAATGTACAAATGGACCCTTTTCCTTTTGTTCCTGCCACATGAATAGAGCGGTAAGATTCTTGAGGATCCCCTGAATCCTTTAAGACTTTTCGGAGCCCTCCCGGATCGAATTCTTTTTTCATATCAGTGAATCCGATCTTTTCATAATTTGTAAAGGAATTAAGATATCTGAGAGCGTTTTCGTATTCTTTCATAAAATAGTTTGGAGTTCAGGGTTCGGAGGTCGGAGTCGTGGGCTTGCTTTCTTTTGAGATTGACCGATCCCAGGAGGTCTCGGCACTTCCTCGGACATTACGTCCTCGGTCGCTTCGGGCCTCCGGCCCTCGCAATGACGGAGAGAGGTAGCCATCTTATTATTCTTGCTTCTGAATACTGACTCCTGAATACTGTTCTTTAATGCTTAAAATGCCTCACACCTGTAAACACCATAGGTATGCCTAAACGGTTACACGCGTCTATAACTTCCTGGTCGCGCATAGATCCGCCTGGTTGGATAATTGCGGAAATTCCGGCTTTATGGGCCTCCTCAATAGAATCTGCCATCGGAAAAAAAGCATCACTGGCCAGTACCGCGTCCTTCGCCCTGTCCCCGGCTTTTCTTACAGCTATTATCACAGAATCAACACGGGACATCTGTCCCGCACCTATCCCCACTGTCCTGGTTCCCCGGGCCAGAACAATAGCATTACTTTTAACATGCTTTACGATATTCCACGCAAAGAAAAGCGACTCCATCAATTCTTTCGGGGGGGCTATCTTCGTTACCACCCTGGCTTGCTTCTCTTGAAGGGTCCCGGTATCCGCATCCTGGACCAAAAACCCTCCGGGAACTTTCCTCAGGTCCCGTTTGGAAGATGAAAATACATCGAGTGAAGGAATTTCGAGTACCCGGAGGTTCTTTTTGCTCGAAAAAACATCCATGGCCTCTTCACCGTATCCTGGTGCTATGATACATTCAACAAAATCCGCTTCATTCAGTATCGTTTCCGCCATTTCTTTATCTATCGAACGATTAAAACCCATTATGCTTCCGAAAGCACTTAAGGTGTCAGAAGCAAGTGCATCAATATATGCCTTTTGAAGCGTATCGGCCATAGCCACCCCACACGGGTTGTTATGTTTTATTATGCTGGCAGCCGGGCCCGCCATATCCTTTACGATATCCACGGCCGCTCCAAGATCCATAATATTGTTAAAAGAAAGTTCCTTGCCCTGCAGCTGTTCTATTGCGGAAACTCCTTTGCCCTTATGCTTCGTACATCTGTAGAAAGCGCCCCTCTGATGCGGATTCTCCCCGTAACGGAGGTCCTTTGACTTTTCAAGTTCAATAGAGATCCTATCAGGCAGACCTTCATGACCCCTTGAGCCCTGTCCCCTGAGATACTCCGTTATAGCCCTGTCATATTCCGAAGTTCTTTTAAAAACAGTTGCGGCCAATTCCGCAAGAGTCTCATCAGAAAGTTCTCCGCCGGAAGTCTTTAGCTCTTCGATGACTCCGGCATACTGATCAGAGGAGCTGACAACGGCTACAAAACGGTAGTTTTTTGAGGCGCTGCGGAGCATGGTTGGGCCCCCTATATCGATATTTTCGACAGCTTCTGCCAGCGTCACACCTTCACGGGCAACAGTCTCTTCAAAAGGATAAAGATTTACAACTACCATATCGATCGGGAGGATACCATTCTCTTCCAGCTGTTTCATGTGTTCAGCGTTATCCCTCACGGCCAGTAACCCGGCGTGTATCTTCGGATGAAGTGTTTTTACTCTTCCGTCCATCATCTCCGGAAACTTGGTATAAGAAGCTACTTCCGTCACCTTGACTCCCATATCACTTATAGCTTTAGCGGTACCGCCTGTCGACATTATCTCGACACCAAGCCCGTCTAAAATCCTGACCAGTTCCTCTAATCCCGTTTTGTCCGATACGCTTATGAGTGCCCTTTTTATTTTCATTTTATACTTACCCCTTATGCCTTAACCCTATATTTTCATCACCTTTATCTTCATCTGGGTTACTTCGATCTCTTTCTGGACCTTCTCTCTCTCTGAGAAGAGTCCATCCTTTTTCTTTATCAGTGCCGCTAACC
>JABMSC010000152.1 GCA_013204685.1 Candidatus Omnitrophota bacterium
ACGTCACTCGTCGTCCGGTTCTTATTATCTGTAAGACCTTCTACGATAACAGCAACTCCTGAGACCGCATATCCTTCAAAAGATACATTCTCGTAACTTACCCCTTCAAGTTCGCCCGTGCCCTTCTTGATGCCGCGGTCGATATTGTCCGCCGGCATATTAGCCTCTTTGGCTTTCTGAATGGCAAGCCTCAACCTCGGGTTTGCATCGGCATCGCCTCCGCCCTCTCTTGCCGCCACGGTTATTTCACGAATAATTTTAGTAAAAATTTTACCGCGTTTGGCGTCAACTGCGCCTTTTTTATGCTTGATACTCGCCCATTTTGAATGACCGGACATGCTGCTCCTCAGTTTCGTTCGGAATTAACAATTCAAATTTAGCAATTAGCATTTATCAGGAATTGCTAAATTTACATTTTGCATTGGCTACTCTTCTTCCTTCTCGCCTTTCTTGCTTTCTGCGATGATCTTTTGTGCCACGTTAGACGGAACAGGGTCATAATGCGAAAAGCTCATAGCATAAGTAGCCCTGCCTGCAGTAAGCGATTTGAGTTCATTTGAGTACTTATACATCTCTTCAAGCGGGATCTGAGCTTTCACGACCTGCATGCCCCCCTCAGAATCCATTCCCTGAACCCGGCCGCGACGGGAACTTAAGGACCCGGTAATGTCTCCCATGTTCTCTTCCGGAACTGTAAGCTCAACGTTCATTATAGGCTCCAGAAGCGCGGGTTTAGCTTTTTCACAGGATTCTTTGAATGCATGAGCTGCGGCAATCTGAAACGCAATATCTTTTGAGTCAACCGGATGGGTCTTACCGTCATAAACGATACACTTTACATCGACAACAGGATATCCGGCAATAGCACCTTCTTTCAGCGCTTTCAAGACACCTTTTTCACAGCTGCCTACAAGCTGTTTTGGTATTGCCCCGCCTACAACCTCATCGACAAACTGAAAACCTTCCCCGCGTGCCATAGGTTCTACCCTCATCCATACCTCAGCAAACTGACCTGCACCGCCGGACTGTTTTTTATGCCTGTATTTGGAATCGCCATTCGAAGTGATAGTCTCTTTATAAGCAACTTTCGGGGTGCCGATCTCAACGTCAACATTATACCTTTCTTTCATCCGGGCAAGCATAGTCTTAAGATGAAGTTCACCCATGCCGGAGATGACCAGTTCACCAGTCTGTTCATCCAGAACAGACTGGAACGTAGGATCTTCTTCTATAAGCTTCCCGAGAACACCGGAGATCTTATCCTCGTCAGATCGGCTCTTCGGCTTAATGGAAAAGCTTATTGCCGGTTCCGGAAGTTTTATAGGCTTGAATTTCACAGCGTTTTTGTCATCAGAAAGAGTGTCCCCGGTATGCGTATTTTTAAGCTTAGCCACAGCAACAATGTCTCCCGCAACCGCACTTTCAGTCGGCACCTGGTCTTTGCCTTTCATGAAAAAGAGCGGACCAAACTTCTCCTGAGCGCCTACGGTTGTATTCCTGATGGACTGGTTTGCCTTTGCAGTGCCGGACTTGACGCGGAATATGGATATCTGTCCCGCAAAGGGATCAGATATAGTCTTAAAGACCTGCGCGGAAAAAGGCCCATTAGCATCTGCGACAATTTCTGTGCCCTCTTCCTCTTCTCCTTTTGGCTCTGCCTTGGGGGCGGGCCTGTCTTCGGGGGAAGGCAGGTACTCGCGTATTACCATCATGATCTCATCAATACCGATGCCCTTTTCGATCGCGGCAGGGATTACAGGGATTATCTTCCCTGAGACAATACCGGCTCTAAATGCCTTGTTAAGTTCATCCTCGGAAAGTTCCCCTTCTTCCAGATATTTTTCCAGAAGTGCATCATCAGACTCTGCTACACCTTCTGTCATATCATTGGAAATGCTCGCGGCCTTATCCTTAGCTGCACCTTCAAGTGCGTCCATACCCTCTTTGGTTAAAAGGTTTGCCATTCCGGTAAAAGAAGAACCTTTCCCGTTGGGGTAGCAAAGGGCGACACACTTTTTTCCAAAACGTTTCTGCACATCAGCGAAAACTTTATCAAAATCCGCGTTGTCCTTATCGTTTTTATTGATAACTATAACGCCCGGCAAGCCAAGGGCCTGGACGGTCTTCCAGAACTTAGTTGTCCCTGTCTCTATCCCGGAAACTGCATCAATAAGAAGAACCGCAGCATCAGCAGCGTTTATCGCCGCAACAACATCCCCCATATAATCCAGGAACCCCGGTGAATCCAGAAGGTTTGCTTTTATACCGTCTTTTTCGTAACAAGCCGCTGATAAATTAATAGAATTTTTACGCTCCTTTTCGTCATTGCTGTAATCGGACACAGTGGTGCCGGCGTCTACGCTTCCCTTTTTGGGGATGGTCCCGCCTGCGAAAAGAAGATTCTCAACAAGTGTTGTTTTACCGGCTCCTGAGTGAGAAATGAAAACCACATTACGAATGTCTTTTGTTGAAACAGCCACCTGACTACCTCCTTGTTATTATTATAGATGTCATTATTGTTATTAGCACCTAAGCCGGGAAGATGTATCCGGAAGGTATTACGATTACTATGATTATTATAAATACTCAGCTGGTTTTGTCAATGTTTTTAGGTTAAAGGGGTGGATATCTGGGGTTAAGAGGATATCAGGTTATCCGGAGAATAGAATATCGGAACATCAGGAGAATAGGGTGCCGGGGTATCGGGGCATCAGGAAAAATTTCCGATATCCTGATAACCCGATATCCCGATATCTTGATATCCCGATGTCCTGATATCCCGATACCCCTCAATTACTCCTCTATTTTGTTACAGGATATGTTAACAAAACGGGTGTATTTCTCCTCGGGGATTATAGGTTTTTCCAGTTCTTCCATGGTCCCGGGTGATAAGGTGCGCCCTTCAACGATTTCACTGCCGGCTTTGGCCAGCACCTCTTTATACTTCTCAATAAAAGGTATCAATTTGGGCTTGGTCTCCCTGAGGAGCTCCCCCTGAGACCTGTAGATCTGGGCTATAACATCAGCGCTCCCGCTCCTTATCTTCCTTTCACAAAAGAGCTTAAACAGCTCAAACTGCTGCTGTTCCGGAAAACCGCAACTCGACATCATTATTATTGCCGGATACTTGCCGTATCTTTTAACATGTTTTGTCTGCCCATCTTTACCCTTTTCAAACCTGGGGCACACTATCGGGAGCAGCCTGTCCATGAAATCTTTCATTATTCCCGTAACATAGTCCGAGTAAAGCGGACTGGCGATTACCACTATATCCGAATTCATGTATTTATCGAGAAGAGCGGCCATGTCGTCCTTGATAATACATTTTCCGGGACTCAGAGTCCAGCAGGCAAAACAGCCTGTGCAATGTTTTATGTTTTTTTTGACGAGCAGTACATTTTCAACTTCAGCCCCTCTTCCGGCGGCACCTTTAAAAAGTGCTTCAACCATGATATGCGTATTGCCTCTCTCGCCTCTAGGACTTCCATTGAAAGCTGTAATCTTCATTGTAGCTCCTTTTTTTAGTTCAGAGTCGGGAGTTCGCGTGGCCCGTTATAAATTTCTTTGAAATTTGTAATGGGGTAATCCGCAGTCTGAATTCCCAAACTCCGGACTCTGAACTCTGAATTTATTCAATATTATCCGGGGGAAGAAGAGCCCCTGTTAAAAATATGCTCATCTTCATACAAAATATCCCATGTAGCTGAGCACCGCGCCCAGAACAAGCGCGATAAACCCTGCTACACGTATACTAGTCGCAGATTTTCCATATATAGCCGCTATTCTCTTCATAGCGGATGGAAAGACCAGAAGGACTATCCCCTTAATAAGCGCCAGCCACCCAAGAATGGTAATTATTAAGCTTAAGTTCACAGCCCATTCGTTATGAAAGATAATTATGATAACGCCAAACAAAAACGCCATCAGTCCGCCAATGTATAACAAGGCGGTATTTTCAAAAAAGTCTCCCATTATCTTTTGATATGTTTTCGGATTAACCAGTATTCCTAGGCCTACAACAACATATAATGGTCCTAGAATTTTTGCGATAAGCACTGTCGCTTCCATGCACACCTCCTTTACTTTACCTGAATATCCCTTTGCCTGCCCACCACGCAACTGCCAGGAGAATAATGGTAAACACTCCGCATCCCCACCAGTCTGCCGGTCTGGGCCCGAAGGGTCCGGTCTTGCCTTTGATCCAATCAATTGTCGTGCTGATGACACAGGCCAAGATCGAGATCCCGCAAATGATCAATATCGTCCATCTCCACCACATGATTAATATCCTCCGATTAAAATTTTAAATTTCCTACTGTATTTCTTTAAGTGTTATTTCAAATATCAGATCTTTACCCGCCATCGGATGATTTGCATCCACCTTAACGGTAGTATCAGTCACCTCGACAACAGTAACTCCCATCACGCGACCATCAGGCCCGGATATGCCTATCTTCTTTCCCACCTCCAGCTCTAATCCCTCCGGGGTAGTGTCTCTCGAAACCTCCGCTACCAGATCTTCTCTGAGCGGTCCATAAGCATTTTTGGCGGGAATATTTACGGTTTTCTTCTGATTAGGTTTCATTCCGATAACGGCGTTCTCAAACCCTCGTATAACCTGTCCGGAACCTATTATAAACTTAAGCGGTTCACGCCCTTTAGAGGAATCAAACACGGTCCCATCCTTGAACCGGCCAACATAGTGGACCAAAACAACATCACCTTCTTTTGCCCTCATGCCGGGATAAAGTGCACCTGACCCCTTTTTTGCGCCGGATGAAGCGCATCCGCTTATCAAGATCATGCATAATATGATCAAAAAGCATTTTTTCATGACACCCCTTCTTTGCCTTTACCGAGTTTGTATTATACTCAATCAAAACTCCCCGTATCCTCGTCGCCTCCGGCAGCAATGATCGCGTTTGCATCGGGTTCGGACCCCGGAATACCTCCATACCAGTCACTTTCTTCAGTGGTATTATCCATCGGACCCCCCCACATATCCGGATCTCCTTCGGCCCACACAGACACCCCCACCGATGAATCATCCTCCGCCAGGACCATGGCAGGTGACATCATGGCCATCAGCATCACTAAAACCGCCGCAATGATCATATTTTTCACAATAACCTCTCTTCGTTTAGCTGTTTTACTTTTCATATTCCGGGAAGTAATATGTTAGATCCTTACCTTCAAAATAAACTTTGCAAAGAAGCCGGTCATAAGAAAGCCCCATGGGCACCTTAAGCTCGACTTCCCTGTTCAAAATCAAGTCGCTCAGCCTTTTAGTTGCCTCTTCGTAGTTCTCATCACCCCTCTCAGGCGTATCATACCCAATGGGCCTTATTCTGCTGCCTTCGGCCCCGTCCCACTCCCATTTCGGAGCAACTTCGAAGGTATCTCCATCAACTATGCGCGTAACACGATATAGCATGATATTGGTTATAGTACCTTTTGAAATACAAAACCTTTTTTTTCATACCCCATTTTATTCTGATAAAACTTGTGTGCTTCAGTTCTCTCCAGGTTTGAAGCAAGGGCGATTATGCTGCAGTTCTCTTTCCGAGCAAAATTTTCTATATATTCCAGCAGTTTTTTGCCGTAACCTTTTGACCTGGCGGCCTCAAGGGTAACCAGATCGTATACCCATACATGCCGTCCATGATACAGGTTTGTGCCCACGCTTACTCCGGCAACAGCTGTCATCTTCCCGGACTCTCTAAGCGCAAAAAGGCGATACCCATCCGGAATCATTTCCTCAAGTAAATCAATGTATTCTTCCTTGCTGAGATGAGGTCTTAGCTGGCTCATAACCTGAAAAGATTCCCCCAGCTCTTCTTCTGAAGAAAGTTCCACTATTTCAAAACCCATAAAAACGCTCCTAAAATATTAAACCTTATCTTTCGCCGTAAGTATTCTTATAAGCAAGATCCCGGCGGCAAGAAATGTCAAAAACTCGAAATAAGATAAAACGTTCGTCTGGAGATAATCGGCTGTAACCATTGCTGCAACACCTATCATATAGCAAATAATAAAAGCCGGACGAACCGCCTTATTGCCCTTCCAGGACATAACAAGCTGTATGATCCACGCAACTGCAATTAATAATAACCCTATCGTCGCCAAACTCATCTCGCTCACCCCCCTTAAATTACCGGTCATAAAAAGGATCTATTTCTTCAGGTCATCCTGCATCGTTATCAGCCAGCCATAGACAGTCTCGGCACTGGCATAATGTCCCCAGCCGATCGATTGCCGGGGGTTGCTTCCTACTTTCTTTATCTGCTCAACTTCGCCAATTACCTGGACACCGCCGGGAGTATCGGAAAAAGTATAAGTTATGATCTCTTCACCGCTGGAGCTCTCGTCCGAAAAAGACGTATCATCTTTAAACCCAAAGATCGCCTTAGTATAAACAGCTTTTTCACCACCGACAACTCTTGCGTTATATCCATTACCGGTCATCATATCCCTCAAATAATCAGTAACTTCTTTTTTTGTAGCACGGGCGACAGTTACTTCCGGTTTTCCGCTGGGAGTCTGAAAGGATGGACTGGTGGCGCATCCGGATAGAAAAATCAAAATAGAGATCAACGTAAACAGCTTCTTCATGATAGCCTCGCTTGGTTGTGGGTTATTTATTCCTTATTATAGCTTGATTACTCGAGATTTGCAAAGACAAGAAGGGAAATAAAACCGGCAGACACGGATAAGTCTGTCCCGGCG
>JABMSC010000153.1 GCA_013204685.1 Candidatus Omnitrophota bacterium
GCCGGGGATACCTATTTCCTTAAGAAGTGCAGCAATATTCCCATTAGGGCCATAATGACACTGGATGATATCAAACTCCCCCATTTTTATAAAAAGAACTGTTTTGTAAAAAAGAGTGAGTGATAGTGCATCCCGTCCATATTTAAAAAAATTCAAGGATCTTAATATGGTCCTTGGATTTTTATGAAAATTAGTCAAAAAAAGCACAATAGCTTTTAAAATAAGTACAATTGGGTTCCGGGGCCTCTCGTTATGACAGTACACGGATCCAAGCAGGTCATATTCATCCACCTCAGGATGATAAGTCTCCTCCTGTGAATCGCATCCCGAAAAAAGCACAACTTCATGTCCCCTGTCAATTAAACCAGTTATTTGATTTAATATAAATGTCTCGGATAAGATCGGAAACGCGTTAACAATAAATGCTATTCGCATGCTCTCCTTTTTTCGTCGTTCGTGGTTCGTGGTTCGGTTATCGTGTATCGGTTTTCGTGGTTCGTGATTCAGGTTTCGTGATTCGGTTTTCGTAATTCGGCTATCAATACCCTATCCACGATAAACGATCCCCGAAACCCGATACCCGCACCCCCTTCCCCCTTAACGCTTACCGCTTAGCGCTGACTTTGCCCAGATCGCTGTTGAGAGCAGCCGCCAAAGAAGTACCGGGTCTTTTTTTAGCAAACTATCATAATTCCCAAAACTCTTAACCGGAAGATCTGTTTCTTTCAAATATTTCAGTAACGGCTTAAACTTTTTTCTGTTCGTGGAAAAATATTTTGAATAAGGAAATTTGAATCCCATTTTCTGGCGGCGCCAGACAATCTTCTTAGGCAAGTAAGGTTCCATGGCTTTTCGCAAGATATATTTGGTCCACCCATTTTTAAAAAGATACTGAACAGGCATACTGAGGCCCAGTTCTACCATCCTGTAATCCAGAAAAGGAAACCTGTGTTCTATTGGTATCCCCATCGTATAGTGATCACTGGAACGCATATAATAAGGGACTAAAGCCACGTGAAAGTGGTAAAGACATCTCTGGTGAAACGAAAGGTGGTCATACTCTTGCCGATACTCAAGAGCACTTGTCATTGTGGGAGTTATTCCACCTCCCTTTCCATTAAAAAGCCCCAGAACTGGTTTAAGTGGATCCACTAAATAATGCTGAAGTGTTTTACGAGAAGCATCCAGCGTGCGGAACCTTCTACGAAATTCATACCAGTCAGCTGACAAAAATGAAGGGAGGCCGCCTTCCTTTAATTCCTTATACGCCTTGGGCCAGAAACTTGTTTCGTAGCCGGCTAAGTCTTCGTCCCCCCCTGCTCCGGTTACAACGACAAATACCCCATCATCCTTCATTTTCTGGAGCATTCTATTGTGGTTGTAATTACTGGGGTTGTCATAAGGCTCTTCCATTAAACGAGAAAAATCCTCAAAGTCATGCAGAAAGTCTTCTTCAGTATCTGCAAGTACCTTGTAATCAACAGGATACTTTTTAAGGATCGATCTCGCGTAAGGCTCCTCATCTGCATCCTTAATTTTTACAGTGTATGTTGTTATGTTATTATTCTTAAACATGGCAGCTGCCGCTACTATAGACGAAGAATCTAACCCCCCGCTAAGTTCAAATGCCACTTTTACATCTGCCCTGAGACGAAGTTTTACCGCCTCAAAAAAAGTATTACGATATTTATCAACTGCCTCGGCAAACGGCAAATCAGAAGGCGTCAACCTCTCGGCCGGCAAATTCCAGAACCTCTTATGTTCGGCACCCTCCAGGGTGAATTCATTTGTACGGAAAGTAATTGCTGTTGCTTGAGGGGCACTTTTTATTCCGGAATAAAAAGTAGTATCATCATGGTCCTTTATCCCGGTCTGTGCGAACCCGAGAACCACATCATTATCTATCCCGACATCTTTTGGGGATATGTTCACTAGTGACTGGATATAACTGGAAAAATACAAACCCTCGGGAGTCTGCCTGTAATAAAGCGGTGCAACACCAATACGGTCACGGGAAAAAACAATAGAATTATCCTTTAAATCATAAAGAACTACAGCCCAGAAACCGTTCATCTTCTCCCACAATTTATCTTTCCAGAGGCAATAACCCTCGACCAGGACTTCGGTGTCGGAAGTCGTCCGGAATTTTACGCCCAAAGCAGATAGCTCCTCTTTTAGTTCAAGATAATTGTAGATCTCACCATTATATGTAACTATTACAGATCTATCTCTGCTTATAAAAGGCTGATGTCCACCATCGGAGAGGTCAATTATCGCATACCGCGTGTTTATAAGCCCTACATCATGACGGACTATAGCGCTTCTGTCATCAATGTGGGGAAGACCTTCGGCAATGGAACGCACTGTTTTTTCTGTTTTATAAAACTGGTATGACCTGTTATCTCTCGAAATAAGACACACCCCTTCATCGTCCGGACCTCTTTTTCGAATCGGCTCCAGCAATAGATCCACATTCCGTATCGAATGCTCAGTAGGGTTTTTTAGAAAATATCCTGCTATGCCGCACATAAAATCACCTATAGAGCCCTATCCTATGGACTCATATAAACTGTCTAGTTTTTTTGCTAATTTTCTCCAGTCGTATTTCTCTTTTATTCTCTCTCTTGCTTTAACATTTATTCTTTCTGCCGACAATGCATCTTTTGTGCGAGCAACTAATTCCTCGAACGAATCAAGATTATACAAAAAACCGTATCCATCACTAGGAACAACCTCTACGCACCCCGTGTGAAGTGGAACAACAACATTCTTCTTCATCGCCATCGCCTCAAGAAGTGTTATCGGGGTTGCCTCGCGCTTACTTGTTACCACATAGATTCTACAAGCAGCCATAGCATCAAGAACCTCCACATGCTTTAACGTCCCTAATAATACAAGATTCTTAGGCAAAGAAACGCCATACT
The DNA here is from genome assembly GCA_013204685.1 of Candidatus Omnitrophota bacterium. Classification (GTDB taxonomy): domain Bacteria; phylum Omnitrophota; class Gorgyraeia; order Tantalellales; family Tantalellaceae; genus JABMSC01. The sequence continues at coordinate 2,925 of JABMSC010000153.1, forward strand.
TCTCTATAATATTAGATTCATCAAGCTTCTCACCAATCATAACAAATTTCATATCCGGCATCTCTTCCGCCAGCTTAATGAAAAGTAGCGGATTTTTAACTTCTCTTATCCCGCCCACAAAAAGAACAAAGTCAGAAAGACCATATTTTTTTGTAAATCGATCTCCTTTTGCCTTGTTGCAAGCTTCCAAATCAATTCCGTTTTCGACAACAACAGTCTCAATAGAATAATTTTCAAAAAGATATTTCTGCATCCATTTTGAAACAGAAATTTTTAAATCCGCCTTGGAGGCAACTTCCAGTAGGGATCTATTGATGTCCATTTGCCACTCGTTGAGACCATCTCTATAGTCTTCATCGAAAAATAATGTATGATAAGTGTGTACCCACTTGCAATCATTTGACCTTGAGGAATAACACAGTTTTTCAAACCATGGATCTGTGTGAGAATGCACGACATCGAAACCAACAAGATGTTTCTTCTCAAGGAATCTTTTATAATAAGGTTTTATCGAGCGGCGCGCATAAATGATGTTTCTTGTAAAACTAGAAGGCACTACTTCGATCGTGTGCGAGGAAAAACGCTGGATATTAAATATATGCGCACTTACTCCGCCGTACTCTTCGAACACGCTGCCTACTGCGATCTTCACGCAGAGTTCCTCCTTAATTTATATCATCTACAAAATTTGTAGTTAAAAACCCTTCAGTCGATGTGCAAAATGTTTGAAAGCGACTTTTACCCTATGACGCCAGGAGTCCTGATAGAAATTCTTCCCCTCAAAATCGAATAAAACCACGCCAAAGGGGCGATCAGTATTATCCCAGAATAAAAAGGTTTTAGCGCCGCGCTTTTTGAACTCATTTACTTTCCAGGCGCTTTTGTGCCCTTCCCACTCATTTTCATCCCTTTCCTCCTGAGGCCATGAGTCCCCTAAAGGAACGGTTAGAAGAACTGCCTTATTTGCCTTCTGTTGAACCAGCTCCAACAACTTTTTGCCTTGGCTCTTTTCTAGATGTTCTAGCATGTCCCCTATAATAATAAGATCATAATTAGCAAGATCAGGTAGAACATCTAGAACATTTCCGATAAAAATGTCATCATAGATATAACGATGTGAGGGTTTTATATACGGTTCGAAAACCTCTACGGCATCGATGCGCGTTTCCCATTTATCTTCATGAGTCCTTCCCTTCCATATGTCTAGATATTCACGTGAAAGAAACCCCCACCTGCCGAATCCACAACCTACATCTAAAACTGAGCGCGGTCTGATGCGTTCTATGAGCTCACAACATAAACTAATATTTTGCCAGTTACTTGTCGCCATAATTATTATTTTAATTAAATTTGCCAGTTAACTTTATTCCAAAAGATACCAAATTTCGGATCAGGACAGTCCGGAGACTGGGATACTTTAAATTTTATCTGCTCAGCCGCGTATATGGTATTCTCGTCTTTCCCGTCACTAAAACCTGCCCATAATCTGTATTCTCCCCGAAGCAACGATATAGAAGGAACTTCTACTACGCACTTGCCTTCTCCCCTATTAATGTCCACCTCTTTGCTGTAAGACGTGTATAAGGGGTATCCTGCAGGGGTTGCTGCTCTTATAAAAAACACTCCTTTTAATTTATCCTGCTTCGAATCATACCTGATGTTTACCTCTACCATTTCTTCCGGTGCGACCTCTTCAGTGACCTTTCCACTAGTATCTTGGATCACAATGTTTTTTATTATAATTGGCGCTACATTTTTCTTATCCTGAGCTGAAGCAAACAGCATTACTGTTTCGCTTTCTGAATACTCATAAATACATTCTACTGGTCCTCCCGTTTTCGATATATTTCCGTCCTTTAGTAATATTACATTGTCACACATTGTCTGGATCAGCCACATGTTATGCGATACCAAAACTATGGTTGTGTCCTTAGTAGTCATTTCATTTATTTTAGCTGTACATTTACTGTAAAAACGTGCATCCCCCACTGCAAGAACTTCGTCCACAAGCATAATATCCGGATCACAGTGAACTGCGATCGAAAAGCCTAACCTCACATACATACCCGAAGAATAATGTCTTACCGGAGCATCTAAAAAATCTCCTATCTCGGCAAAATCGACTATTTCATCAAACTTCTTATCGATCTCTTTTTTGCTCATGCCAAGAATTGCACCGTAAACATAGACATTTTCGCGACCGGTAAGCATGGGATGAAATCCAGCACCTACCTGTATAAGTGCCCCTACCCGTCCAGAAAGTTCTATTCTCCCCTTATCAGGCATAAAGATACCGTTGAGCATCTTAAGTACAGTAGTCTTGCCTGCACCATTAGGACCTATTATCCCGAGCGTCTGGCCCTTCTCTAGCTGAAAAGAAACATCTTCAACTGCCCAAAACTCACCTTTTCTTAATCTGTCAGTAGGTGCTGGCATTCCAAAAATGTTTTTACTTACGTCTTCTGCACCGTATAGCATTACATGATTAAGACTTTTGCTGAATTTTTTTGATATGTTTTCTGCCTTTATTGCTGTATTAGGCATAATTTCTCCTATAATCTTTCCGGTATTTTCGTCTTAGCCAGATAAAATATTCTCCAGCAAATAAAAAATATTAAAATCGATAATGTAGATGCCATAAGAAAACTAACCGGCTCTTTTATGTGTCCGTAAATTATAAGATCCCTTGGTGCAACTACAAGGGGTGCAAGCGGATTAAACTTGAAAAAAAGATTTGCTTTATCTTTTAAAGGATAAAGAACAGGAGTAAGGAACATCAAAAATGTTGTTATTACTGAGACGGCATTTGCGGTGTCCCTCAAAACACCGTTCACTAGAGAAAAAAACAAAGATAACCCCAGAGTTAACAGCACAATCGGTATAATGGCCAGAGGAAAAAGTACTATCGTCCATGCAGGTATAAACTTAAAAACAATAAAGAATATCACTATCAAAATAAATTTAACTAAAAATTCAAATATCGCCTGAGCTAAGGATGCTATAACCAGAACTTCTATCGGAAAATTTATTTTTGAGATCATCCCGCCTGAAGCGACAAGACTCTGGCATCCGGAATTAAGGCCCGTAGCAAAAAGCTGCCATACAGTCAAACCTATAAGTGCGAATAATGGGTACGGGGCTCCTGTTTCGCCAATATTTAAAACCCCTACCCTATTTAAAAATACAAACGTTCCTATAGCGATAAAAGGCATTATTATTGCCCACAAATATCCTAATACGGCTTGTTTGTATTTCGCTGACCAGTTCCGCACAAAAAGGCGCCATATAAGTTCCCGGCTCCCGACGAGTTCCCGGAACATGGCGGGCCAGATCTTCAGTCCCAGTTTTACGTTTTTATTTGGTTCGTATACTATATAATCCATATCACCTCATCCGAAGGTCTTCCATCGCGGCTTTTCCTGTTTCTATGTCCACCAGCTTTACAACTATTGCCGCAAAAAACCAAAAGGGTTCTGCTATCCTTATTATTACGAAACTATTAGACCCTACAGCATGAAACAGTATCCCTACAAAACCCACCAGAAAACCCATGGCTATCCCTTTAAAAAGCGGGCTTTTCACTGTATTGTAAGCATATAAAGCGCTTCTCCACACACGCCACATAAGCCACATGAAGACTAAAAAACCTATAATCCCTGTCTCAACCAGTACCAGTATATATTGACTGTCAAGAAACCCGGCTCCTGTTACCCCGTAACCCAAGGCGGGCCTTTTAGGGAGCTTATCCTTCAATGCGATCGTCCAGGATTCCACCCTGGCGGCCGGGGAAGGCCCCAATCTTATGCCGCCTACTTCTTTAAGAGCCTGCTGCTCTTCCGGCTGAAATGTCCCCAGCACGCGACTCTTCAATACCGGCGGACCAAACGCGAAAATCAGTATCCCAATAAGGGCAAACATTAAAACAGTATTGAGCACTCTTTTGTCTTTTGCAAGAACCACAAACACTATTAATGCCGGAATGGCCCCCATATATGACGCCCGTGAAAGCGTAAAGAGAAATGTAGGCACCAGGAAAAGAAACACAAGGAGAAGTATGCGCCTTCTTTTCTTGTAGTAATAGATAAGGCCTCCCAGCAAAGAGAGCAAAAAAAGCACATAACCACCCAGGGTATTGGGCTCTCCCTCGCCCTCAAACGGTGCGGAAATCCTCCCTATATCTCCTATATGCGTATTACCGTATATTCCAACAATAACACCAACAAAGAAAAGAACCCCCAGGAATATCTTTACCTGTTTTATGTTTGTTGTCTCGTTGAGGACTATAAAATAAAGAACAAAATATTCGATCAATTTAAAAACGTAAAACGCCCCCTTAAGGGGGGCGACATTGCCCAGAAACATTCCGCGCGCGGTAGAAAGGCACAAAACCGCTATATAAAGTCCAATAGGGACATTAAGCGGGCTTTGCCTTATTAGAGGCGTTTTCTTCACGGCCATTTTTGCGAGCCACGTAAGAGAAACTATGATCAAAAGAACGTCTTCCGCTCTGATCACAATAGCACGCGATCCGACGGCACCGGCTTCAAGCTCAGGAGAAAGCAGCATTGATAGAAGTATGGCTACGAGTCCTATATTTATATCTATGAATGCCGCAACAGCGAAAGCGATGGCACATACGACCATTGCCGCTTTAGAGAAATCAGTACTGCCCGCCACTAAAAAATTAACGAGCATCACGGTAACGATCGCAAAAAGAATAACTATGACTATTCTATAATTAGCCCCTTTTAAACCAGGTAATTGAATATCATTTCCCCCTTATATCGCGGCGATAAAAACCAGAAGACCTTAGAAAAGTTATTTTTCTCCCTCGTCTTCACCGTAATATTTCTGCTGATAGTAGTAGAAAGGCGATCCAAATTTCATATCTGAAGCCCTCATGCTGTTCAGGACCACCCCGATCGGGTTACCTTTAGCGCCTTCTATCTGAACTTTAGCCCTCTTTAGGGCCCCGCGGGAAACATATCCGGATTTGTACACCAGAATAACACCGTCCACCTTGGAACTCAGTATGCAGGAATCAGTTACCGGCAGAATGGGAGCTGAATCAAAAAATATAACTTGAAATTTTGATTTTACTTCTTTTATAAAGTCAGTCATGTTCTGTGAACCGAGGACTTCCGTGGGGTTAGTCGGCAGGTGTCCAGATGTTATGATGTTTAAATTTTCCATGCCATAAGTCTTCATGATCATACTTGATTTTATGTTTCCGAGCATTATGTCATCAATGGTCTTAATAACATCAGTAAGCTTAAGCGTTCCAAGAACAGCCTCTGTGAGCCCCCCGCCCCTGTCTATACCAAAAACCCTGTGCACGTTAGGGCGCCTGAGGTCCGCATCGACAAGCAATACCTTATATCCCATCTGGGCCATACTGAGCGCAGAGTTGATGGTGGTTATAGTCTTACCTTCCTGGATACCGGCACTCGTAAACATCAGACAATTGCCCACCTTATCCAACCCGGAGAATTTTATATACGTCTGAAGGTTTCTGTATGCCTCTGAAACAGAAGACTTGGGCTGATACTGTATAACCATCCTCCCCATTATCTGTTCAAATTTTTTCCTTTCTTCGGGAGGCGGCGGTTCCTTCCAGTAATCCATCTCCTCTTTTTTATCTATATCGATCTGCGGGATAACCCCCAATACGGGCATCTTAAGATAATCTTCAACATCTTCTATTGTCCCGATAGATGTGTCCATACTCTCAACGACAAAAGCAGCCACAAAGCCCAGAATAAGACCTATGGCACCGGCAAGAACAAAATTAGATGTTGCCTGCGCCGTTATGGACGCTCTCGGCAGCGAAGCAGGGTCCACTATTTCCGTATCCTTAGTCTTCGATGCCTCCAGTATTAAAGCTTTTTCATATCTTTCTTTTAAAAGACCGTATAACTTTTGGTTGATCACAAGTTCATTTCTGAGTTTGGACACATTAAGCACTTCCCTGTCAATGTTAGGCATCGCCTTTTCTTCTTCGGATAAGTTCAGCTCTTTTTCAAGGGCTTCTATCTCCAGGAGACGGTTGATGATACCGGGATAATTGTCTGTATAACGCACCCTCAAGTCCTCTACTGTCAATTGCAACTGAATAAGACGCGCTCTTTGATCAAGCTCGTTGAATTGCTTGGGTGCTATCGGGGCTTCCGCCAGGCCTGTCGGTTCCACGCCGAGTATTTCAAGCTTACGTGATACATCAGTAATGGTCTCATCGATCTTCTTTAGTTGCTTTTCAACAAACTCCTTGGTATTACGCGCTTGCTCTACCTTCTTCTCCCACCGGTTTTCAATGAACACATTGGCTACCGTTTCGGCTATTTTTTTTGCCTCGAGCGGTTTTTTGTCCGTCGCGCTTATAATCACCAACTCCGTTGTCTCTTTTATGGACACGTTGATCTTACCCCTGAGGCCTGCAACGACGTCCTGCACTCTTTCCTCTTTACTGTCTTCGGTTATATACCCCAGGTCAAGTGCAACCCTCTTTAATGTTTTATAACTGCGGATAAGTTCAAGCTGCGTTTCAAAATTCTCTGAACCGCCGCCCCAAAATGTAACACCGGATCCTGTTATTTCGGCAATGGGTGTTCTACTGGTATTTATAAATAGCGTTACGCTTGACCTGAAAAGCGGATCGACCTTCTCCACGAACAAGTACGAACTTATGACAGATATAAGAAAAACAGATATGATTATCCATTTACGTTTATAAATAATTCGCCAGTAATCCCATAGATTTAAAGCATATTCAGCCATATCTATACCCTCTTATTATTATTTAAATTCTTTACCTATTTTATCCCACACATGCGACCAGTCATAAGCGCCGGCCATAATATTCTGCTGAAGCTGAGCAAGTTTCTCGGCAAAAAAGAGTGACGGGAACACCTTCCGGAGAAGGTAATTGATCCTCTCTATTTCCTGTTCCGGAACAAACATCAAATCACCTTCTTCCAGATATATATTCTGTGAAGTATCCGCCTTGTGGATAAGGCGTGCAATATTCACCCTTATGATTTGAGGATTACTGTATCCGCCCCTTACTATGAATGTAGTGGATGGAATAGCGTTATCGTTAAACCCGCCTGCGCGCGCGATAAGGTCGAGGATCCTGGCGGACTTGTCCAGTTCAAAAGATCCCTGCATAAGAACCTGGCCCAGAATAAATACTTTTTTCTTTCCGAATTTCTTTACCCCTACAGCCACCCTGGGTTCCTTGACATAATAGGCTAACTTCTCGCTTACTACATCGGCAATTTCCTTCGGGGTCTTCCCGGCTGCTTTCACGTCACCGATAAGAAGTAAAGTGATCTTGCCGTCTTCCGGTCTTACGGTCACGGTTGCATCCAGTTCCGGGCACCTCCATATCAGAACATCCAACTCATCCCTTACCCCTATTACATATTGGCCTTCAGAAGCAATGGATCCTTCCGGAGAATATACGGAATAATCCAGTTTGTGTTTCGGCGCCTTAAAACGGGCGCATCCCGCCGTGCTTAACGCTAATAAGAGCACAAACACTGTTACGACCGGCCATTTATTATATGTATTCTTGAAACACATAATCCACCCCTGATGAATTTTTGTTATAAGCAAATAATATTTATATTTTATTCCGACGATCGTGCTGCCTAATAAGTTTCAAGTTCCGACGGAACAACACATTTCTCAACGTAGATCAAAAGTTGTTTCGAGAGATCCAGCACTCTTCCGTTAGTGATCGGGTTTTTATCCCTGTCAAAGGTAAGTTTGATCACCGGACGCATTGGGGTATCGGGATTGGTCCGGAGGACTTCCCCTATTTCCCCAGAACTCAACTTGACGGAACACCCCACCGGAAACATCGTAAGTTGATGCAACAGAGCCTTCAGAAAATACGAATCGTACCTGTTTGTCTCTTTGTCCAGAATAGACTGCATTGTCTCATCCGGCGGAATAGCGTCTCTCCAGAGCCTTGCATGTGTCTGTGTGTCGTATCTATCGACAAGCCCGAGGAGTCTTGCCAATACGTTAATTTCGTTCTTTGTGAGGTGACCCGGATAACCGGTACCGTCTATCCTTTCATGATGCTGTCCTATCACCATCGGAACTACCGCATCGATCTGTGTGACATTACTGAAGAACCCTTCACCATAAAGCGGATGTTTCTGGACCTCTTCGTATTCGGCGCTGCTTAATCTGCTTTCTTTGTTCCATATCTCCAGGGGTATCTTCATCATGCCTATATCATGAAAAAGAGCGGCTATAACTAAAGTTTGCATCTGTTTTATAGGATAATTAAGCGCTAAAGCCAGATCAGCCGCCAGGAAACACGTGTTAACTGAATGCGTGTAGAGATAATTGGGTTCACAC
>JABMSC010000154.1 GCA_013204685.1 Candidatus Omnitrophota bacterium
GGAATACGTTTGGCAAATGTTACATACACCTTCTTCATTAAATGTTATCACCGGAATTAAATTGGATAAAATGCATTTCGAGCATATGATTGGCTCAATAAGAGTGTTTTTAGAATTTTTCATATAATTCTCCCATTATTATCCCCTGCCATTCTCCTGATTCTCAATCCACCTGTCGATCGTTTCTTTTTTGAAGCGCCATTTTGAGCCGACTTTGAAGGCAGGGATCTTGCCCTCCTGGGCGTGTTTGTAGATCGTTACCGTTTTCATTTTCAAATAGTCGGCCACTTCGTCAATTGTTAATACTGAACTTACCATATCGTCTCCTTAAATTACCTCCGCTCTTTCATGAAACAAAACAACAAGGGTAATTTCTCATTATTTTTCTTTCTTTAGCAAATACCTCGGATTAATATAATTGATCATATTCTGTAATATTGCTATATAATATGTGATCATGCAAAAAATCCCTTTCATGAATTGGTATCTCTTGATATCTCTTCTACCAATTTATGTTTTTTTGGTACAAAATGATATAATTTCGTCTGCACTCGCAAGTATAAGGAGGAAAATAGCAAAGTCAAGGATTTGACACGTTTTTTTTGAGTATATACCCGCATATACTGCAAAAAAACGCCCTAAAAGCTTCTATTAACAGGTTATATATAATTTAGCGGCAAATACATATACCTATGTTTGGTGTTTGAGATTATGAGTAGATACTCAATGAGGATGAGCTGTTTATATGATTTTGAAGTATAAAAGGATCTGCAGAATAAGATTGGCATATACAGCGGCTCCTGCATCGTCCAGCATGATCCCCCACCCCTTGCGAGGCTTTTCGAGAAGTTTCAATGGCGGGATCTTTACAATATCGAACAATCTGTAAAGACCAAATCCGGTTATAATGGTGGCCATATTTACCGGCACCAGAATAAATACTATAAATATACCTGCAAACTCATCTATTACTATAAAGGATGGATCTCTTGTCCCTGACTCCTCTTCCGCTTTACCGGCTGATCTTACTCCCGCAGCAAAGAGAAGAGCAAATGCTGTTAAATAAACGATTAAATTCTGATGGAGGACGAGGCATAACCCCAACCCTGCCAGGCTTCCGGCAGTACCCGGGGCTATTGGACAATATCCGATCCCGAATACGGTGGCGATGAGTTTATGGAAGTTTGGTTTAGTCATAATTCGTTGTTCGTGGCCCATTGCCCCTTACCACTTATCCCTTACCCCTTTCTATTCTGGCTCCCTAATACTAACCTATGAACCATTCTTATCATTAAACAGATATTTCTTATTCCCTACCAGATAGGAAACACCGCTGATAATAGTCAAAGCTACAGTAATAATCATTAACAAGAATATAAGCTGCCTGTACCAGTACTCGAAATCCGGGTTCCAGAAACCAAAAGTCCTTACACCCGCCTCTTTTATGATTTTGAAAATGAGTATCACTATAATAGACACCATCTGCGATGCTGTTTTCTGTTTGCCTCCCATTCCCGCAGAAAGAACTTCCTTGTTCCTGAGAGCTACTATACGGATACTCGTAATGAGCATTTCCCTGAATATAATGATCACCACCATCCATGCAGGTACAAGTTTCATTTCAACGAACGCCAGAAAGGCGGCAAGCGTCAGCACCTTATCCGCAACCGGATCCATGATCTTGCCGAAATCAGAAACAATATTGTATTTCTTGGCAATATACCCGTCCAGATAATCGGTAGCGACGGCTAAGATGAAGATCGCGAGCGCTATCAGCTTTGCAGGTAGCCCTCCCAGGAAGAGAAACACCATAAAAACAAAAACCAGCCCTATCCTTGCCAGTGTTATCTTATTCGGTAAATTCATGCAACCTCTCCTATGAGATCATACTCTAAAGTTCCGGTTATGCGCACCTTCTCAAAATCCCCGACCTCTACTCCGGATCCCTTCACGTAAATAACCCCGTCCACTTCAGGGGCGTCCATCCGGGATCTTCCTATGAGCTGCTCGGGATCCGCAGGGTCCCTCTCATCTATCAACACTTCCAGCTCTTTTTCAAAATATTTCTGGTTATTTTCAGTCGATATCTCCTGCTGCAGCCTCATGACCTTGTCGAATCTTTCCTCTTTTACATTCGTCGACACCTGGCTGTCAAACTCCGCCGCAGGGGTCCCTTCTTCACGTGAATAAATAAATGCTCCCAACCTGTCAAATTTGGTCTCCGCTAAAAAATCCATAAGCTCTCCGAACTCCTCTTCGGTCTCCCCGGGAAAGCCTACGATCACAGAAGTCCTTAACGTTACGTCCTTTATTCTCCCGCGAAGCTTTTCTATTAAGTCAGCGATCCCGGCTTTGGTCGTCCGGCGGTTCATTTTCTTGAGTATTCTATCATTAATATGCTGTATAGGCAAATCGATATAGTTGCAAATATTGTCAGTCTCCGCGATCACATCTATAAGTTCATCCGTAAAATGCGCTGGATGCGTGTACAAAAGGCGCACCCAACCGCCCTTCATAATGACGCTCGCCCGCTTAATAAGCTCCGCAAGCTCAGATCTCCCTGAAGTATCTATCCCGAATGATGTAGTATCCTGCCCTATAAATATGAGCTCTTTGATGTTGCTCTTTTCTTTCAATACTTTTATCTCTTCAAGGATCGAGGACATATCACGGCTGCGTCTCGGGCCCCTTAAGTCAGGTATGACGCAATAAGAGCACCTGTTGGAGCAGCCTTCCTGTATCTTGATATATGCGTAATGGGGTGAGGTAAGGATCTTCCTGTCGAAACTGTGATCATACAAAAACTGGGGCTCCTCTTCAACTTCTCTTATCCTTTTTCCTGAAAGCATCTTTTCGATCGCATCCGGTATCTTCGTGAAGTCCGAGGTCCCGAAAACACCGTCTATCTCTTTGATCTCGTTCATAAGTTCGGAGGGGTATCTTTGAGGCAGGCATCCGGATATGATTATCTTCTTTAGAGCGCCCTTTTTCTTTAATTCGACGAGCTGCAAGATGGAATTAATAGATTCCTCTTTGGCGTCCTGTATAAAGCCGCATGTATTGACTATTGCGATGTCCGCTTTTTCTGCGTCTTCGACCAGAAGAAAACCTTTTTTTTCGATGAGGGCCAGGAGGACTTCGCTGTCAAGAAGATTACGGGCACAACCGAGGGTCAATAGAAAGACTTTTTCCATGATGAGATACCTTAATCGAACTTGGTCACCCAATCGTTTCCGATCTTGACCCCTTCAGAGGATACTTTGATGTTCCTGACAACACCCGCGGCGATGATCCCGACCTTTTTCGTGTTGACATAGAATTCCAGCATGTCTGCTTTTCCCGTCCATACGGTAATGGGGCCGGCGGCTTCCCAGGTCTTTTTGTCCCCGTCTTCAAGAAAACCCACAAAAAGAGTTTTATCGCCTTCGGTGATCTTTACCCAGGACCTTCCGCGAGACTTTAAGGTGAGAGTGACCTGGCTGGTTGCGGGAGGCGTCTTTGTTGCGGCAGCTTTTGAGACTGTATCCATCGTCCTCTTTTGAAGAGGCACGGATGTCGTTTGGGAGACTACCGGCGCCTCTTTTTTCTCAGCAGGAGCCATTTTGGATCTTACCACACCCATGAGGACAACGACCAGCACGAGAAACACAACGGATAAAGCGACAACACCTGCTATCTGCAGCTTGTTCTCAACCATATCCGTCACTTTTTCCGCCTTCGTCTTCGTATCATCATGCGATGAGTCAACATCATAGACGAATCCCTGCTGGGGAAGCGTCGGGGCGATAGAATCAAACTTCCCAAGGATATCTTCCGTATCAAGCCCGAGAAATGCGGAATATTTTTTCAAGAAACCCTTTATATAAAGCTTGTTAAGCCGGTCAAAAACGCCGTTTTCCAGATCGACAATGACATTATGATGAATATGACTTTTCGCAGCGGCCGCTTCCTGCGACATACTTAGTTTTTCTCTCGCCTCTATAAAAGTTTTTCCTATATCTTTAGACGTAACCATACTTTTTATTATGCTGCTTCCTCTTCCAGCGCCTCAATACCCTCGATCAGAATTTCCCGCGGTTTTGAACCGTTATAGGGCCCTACCACACCCTCTTCTTCCATAATATCTATCATCCTGGCCGCCCTTGTGTAACCAACACGAAGTTTTCTTTGTATCATCGAAACAGAAGCCTGGTTGGTCTGGATCACTACCTGAATCGCTTCCCTGTAAAGATCGTCTTTTTCCTGTTCAACGCCGACTGACTTCTTCTCCTGCTTTTCGACAGCCTCTTCAATATACTGCGTACCTGCCTGCGACTTTACGACTTTGACCATTCCCCTGATCTCTCCGTCCTCAACCATACTGCACTGCCCGCGGATGAGCGAGGTTTCTCCCGGTTCCATAAAAAGCATGTCGCCTCTACCGAGAAGTTTTTCCGCACCGTTCGCATCCAGAACAGTTCGCGAATCAACCTTAGACGCCACCTTGAAGGATATTCTTGCCGGGAAATTCGCCTTGATAACACCTGTTACGACGTTAACTGACGGCCTCTGGGTTGCCAGTATCATATGAATCCCCGCCGCCCTTGAAAGCTGGGCTATCCGCATGATCGACTCTTCAACTTCCTGCTGCCCTA
>JABMSC010000155.1 GCA_013204685.1 Candidatus Omnitrophota bacterium
CGGTCTGGCAATGGTCGGAACATTATCATGAGGATGGCCAGACGGTAGAGTGGCGGTGGCTGAAAGATCAGAACCCCGACACCGAAGGGGATACAAAATCACAGAAATATGATGAATACGGACGTCTCATAAGAATTGAATGGGATAACGGAAAATATGAAAAGACCACATATGTTGGATTAGCCTCTGAAGCACTTCGAAGGGTTGACTACGATGAAGATGGAAAAATAACAAGCATATCAGATGGGATGCATCATACGTGCGAGGAAAGAAAATACATATATGTTGATGATAGTATATTTTATACCCTGGCTTATTATGATGGAATAGTAAAAGGTATTGTAAACGGTTATTGTGATACAACGGATCTAATTTCAGAAGATTTCGATCAAAATACTGCAGGAGATATTTCTGTTACATATAGCGATGAGATAATCGTTAACTACAAGGACGGTACGGTAAATGCTTTATCAGTAGAAGGCGGATATGCAAATTATTATGAGGGAAACAATATTCTTTACCAGAATTCAAGTGATGGGGACCTGTATTATTTTGAGGATAATTTTCTTAAAAAAATAGCTACAATTGAAGGGAATATTTATAATTTCGTGAAGAGTGAAGACACCCAAGAGGTAGTGGTGTCACTTGCAAGCGCTGTTATCGGCGGAAAAAGATGTGAATTCAGTGATTCAGATTTTTCCGGCATTTATGAAAATGGGTCTAAGACAGAGATCGCAAGCCTGAATATAGGAAGTAATTTTAAAATAAACGATTTTATAATTAATAGGGGCAATGGCAATGAGGAAGTAAATGAAACGGATCCATTACATGAAGAGGTTCAAACAGTTCTAAGCGCCATGAATGCCGATATCCCCAATATAAGATTTGTCTATTCATCTGATCTTACTGCTCGTGAGATCCTTACCAGCAGCTATAGCCGTATATATCTTCAGGATGGCCAGATCTCCAGAGTTCTTTCACCGGAAGGTTCGGAGATCACTTATGATCTTTTAACCGATGGTGAAACTGTTACCGGTTTGGAACTCTCGGAAGACGGGGTCACGCGTATTTTTGATGATTCCGGAGAGCTCACCGCAATGGAGATAACGGGTGGTAATGGGATTGCAAATGTCAGTTTTGAGGATGGCGATATTCTGGCGGTTGAATCCGACGGTTCCGTGCTTCAGGATATAGGTTTTGATCCTTCCGGAGAGATTGATGCGGCAAAGCTTATAAACCCGGATGGTTCTCAGTACTTTTTTACCGGAGGAACATTGCAGCAGTTTATCGGAAGCGACAATATTAGCTATATAGTTGATGAGTCCGGCGGCTTGACACAGCTTACGCGTGAGGATACAGGTGAATTTTTTCTTGTTACCCATGAAATAGATCCTGGTGATGGAGAGGACTTAACAGTTGTTGTTTCTCAGACTAACGATGCACGTTATACCTATAAGGGTGACCTTTTAATGAATATTTTAGATCCGGCGGGGATAAACGTTGATTATATATACGACGACCAGGAGAGGACCACCCAGGTAAAGGTTGTTCATAACGGCCTTAAGAACTCAACATATCAATATGAATATACCGTAGATGGAACAACAATTACAGATGATCTGGGCAATGTGCGGACATTTGACCTGGATAATAAGGTAACAAGCTTACAAACTCCTTATGGGGAAACTTATCTCTACGGGTATGACGTTGATGAGAATGGCGATCCTGTAACGATACTTAATTATTCTTACAAACAGCTGGATGACGGCACCCGGATAGAATATCTTAAGGGCGCAATACAAAAAATAGAAAAGGGCGACGGTTCCTGGATGGAAAATATTGAGTTTGATCCATTGACCAGAGAGCTTAAACGCTTCACCCTGCATACTGCCGATGGTGAAGAACGAAAGGTAACAATAGAAGGCAAGTTTGTCCAATTTGAGATGGAAGATGCTTCGCGTCTTATTTTTTATGAGGATAAACTTGTGGCGTTCGGCAGCTCCCAGGGCGTAGTTCCCTTATATGATCTGGAAGGCCTTGAGGATGTAATCTATAAACGTGATCCATCCGACTCTTCTTCCTCCCCGGAAGGGGTTATTGATGTAGCCGCCTCAAACTGGCGACACCAGACATATGCGGATTCACAGGCTATACGTTTTGTTGAAAGAGATTACGCATCGGAGCAGTGGGAAGTAAATGTGGATCTCCGAAGCGGTGATGAAGTTTATTCCAAAGGAGAGATGTTCCTGGATCTCCGGTATGACATCCCTGGCTTAGAATGGCAAGCCCCTATAGACATGAGGGGCAAAGAGATAAGTTTTCTTATTAAGACGGGAGACGATTTTGATCATGATCCCCTGAATCCGTGCAATGTCCAGGTTTTTGCTAAAGACAAGAATTGGAATACGCAGTATGGAACTAAAGTTGAGGTTCTGGAGGATTGGATAAAGGTTTCTCTTATTCCTGCGGATAGCAATGTCAATTTTGGCCATACTGACCCTGGATTTGACCCCTCAAACATAGCGATGATAGGTCTGAGAATATTGCAGCCGGATAATGCCCCCGGCGGCTTGCAGCAAACGGGCAAGCTGCTGGTTAAGCATGATATTCTTCCCGACCTTTTTGAAAACGTGAATTACGAAGGAAGTCCCTTGGATGATCTCTATTATGGACTTGGTGTTACTCGTGACCTTGATATGCTGAGCGGGGAAGCCGGGCTGATGGAAGGGGAGACTTATCTTGAATATTTTACTGACGCGCTGGAAAACGGCACCTCAACTGAATACCAGGAAAGGTTACTTAACCTTATAAACTGGCATGCCGAAACGGAAGATACTACCATCCAGGGAATAACATCCGTTAGCCGTGATCCGGAGACAAATGAAGTTATACTAAGCGCTGATATTGAGTCTTTAGGGGAAAACAATACCGAAGG
Source organism: Candidatus Omnitrophota bacterium (assembly GCA_013204685.1). Classification (GTDB taxonomy): domain Bacteria; phylum Omnitrophota; class Gorgyraeia; order Tantalellales; family Tantalellaceae; genus JABMSC01. The sequence goes on from JABMSC010000155.1 coordinate 2,936, forward strand.
TGAAATATATTTTGATGTGAGAAGTGACCTGCCCGGAATGGGGTGGAGTGATCCTATGAATCTCACTTCACGTCCCATAAGAATGCTCATAAAGGTGCCGCAGGAACTGGCAGGTTCACAGGAGTTTCCCGCGGGTGCAAGAATATTTATTGAAGACGAAAACACGAATCTCCAGTATGGCACATGGCAAAATCTTAAAGAAGGCGAGAAGTGGTTAGAGCTGGAGCTCGTGCCTACCTTTGGCGAAATACCAACCGGGTATACCGATGAGGATTTTGATCCCAGTAAGATCGTAAAAATAGGCGTGAATATCGCAACGCAACCGGAATCCAATATAAATTTCACCGGTGAAGTGCAAATAAAATTCCTTCCTGATAATGGAAATTCCGGTGTTGAAGAATACGTGGATATGCCGCACTGGATGGATTTGCGCGGCATAAAGGAATATCTGGTGGATGACAATGATAATTACACAAAGGTGCCTTTTGTGAATTTTCTTCCTCCGGAATACTACAGCTATGTTTTTAATCAGGGTAGCGGCATGGAGCCCACGGCTGACTTCAGTGCCATTGAAAGGCCGAACACAGTGTGGCGAACTGACCAGATGTTTAATCAGGGGATAGGGGGCGTGAACAATATCAGCTGGGATAATTCCAACATGACACTAGTCGGGGATATTGATCTAGCCTCAGGAAGCGGTGAGGGAGAGATCATGCTGGACCTCAGATACGATTGTTATGTGCCTGACAAAAACTGGCAGGATGGAGAGAGTTCATCTCTTGACATGACAACACAAGAGATAGTTTTCAGAGTCCGTTCTGCGGGTGAGGCGGGTGAAGACAGTTTAGAAGGTTTTGTGATCGAGGCCTTTGCGAAAGATGATCAAAACTGGAGGACTGAATATAGCAGCGAAATAATAGTTACAGCTGACGGAGAATGGTATGAAGTTGCCTTAACTCCAAGCCCGGAAGAGTTTAATGCAGGGTTTATTGATGAAGAAGGTTTTGATCCTACCAGGATCATAGCGATAGGGCTAAGGTTTAGATCTTTAGAGTATGGCACAACATATACAGGCCCGGTTGAAGTGCAGTATGAGATAAATGATCTGGAACTTGGTTTGCACTCATTAGCCGGAGGGGGCAATATGCCGGACGAACCGGTATGGGTGGACCAGAAAGCCCTTGCGAGTTTTCTGAAAGAAGAAGGCGTGGCGCTTTATGGAGATTTTTCCATAATGACAGAAACCAATCAGCTTATCAATGAAGTGCCCGGGTATCGGCTGCCTGACAATTTTGTGGCGTTTACCTTGTATGACAAGGATGACAAGGTGTCCCGCATTTCTAAGCCGGATGGCACAACTACCTGGTTTGATGAGAATGGGAGGATGGATCTTATTACCTATGAGAGTGGAGATATCTTTGTTGACTATGAGTATGGTGCGGACGGGGATCTTGTTTCATCGGAACTTGTAAGTGCTCGCGAAGAACTGGAAGCTTCTATGGTCGACACTGTATGTGAAATAGAGAAGAAAACAACGGATACTCTGCTTCTTCTCATAGAGCAGAAGGGATTGTTAACAGAAAGTTTCATGGAAGATGTTAACGCGCAAAGATCGGAATTTGCACGTGTTCGTGGTGTGCTGGAGTCAAACAGATATACTAAGATCACACATCAGTTTTTGTGGTTTAAATGGGTGACATATGTAGAGAATCCTGCGATTGTTGCTGCAATACATGATCTCAGCCGCCAGGAAGCTGAATTCAACCAGCAGGTTTCGGAACAGCTTGCCCAGCTTGATGGCGAAATAATGGCCAAAAAAGAAGAGATCGAGATTGAAAAGGAAAAAATACTTGAGGAATACGACTGGCAGTATAAAAAAATGCTTCTTAGCATAATGCGGCAGGAAGCTATTCCGATCATTGATTATTATTACGTAAATGTGTTAGGCAGGGATGCTGATCAGGAAGAGATATTGGATATTTTCAGTCAGATCGATATTACCAGTGATTACGCGGGTTTGATGAATGAAGATATCATTGAAATGGACACGGTTGTTTTAGCTTTACAGGAAGATACGTCACATCCTGTTTATGCGAGTCTTTCGGATGAGGGCAGGAGCATTGTTGATACCTTTGTTTATGGCAATCAGCTGGACGATAGTTCCATCAATACTATTATCGCTGATTTTGACAAATTGGTGCAGGATTACGATCTTTACGATCAACTTGTTGAATATTATGGGGGGGAAGAAAGTTTCAACGCTCTTTTATCGGGAGAACCCATTTCTTACATTACGGATCTTACCTGTCTTGAAAAAAACTTTTCTGAACTCAATGATGCGGATAAATTGGGCATTCAATGGCTCAATCGATATCTCCTGCAGGATCTGTATGCGGGAATAACGGAAAAAGTGCGAAATTCAGCGAATTTCAGCAGTGCTTCATTAATAGAGGAGCTTATGTCCCTTGAAGAATACGGAATTGCCGAGGATTTCAAGGTAACGGTAACAAATGAAGTTGTGGCTTTCTTGAGGGATTATTTAAATGATCCGGCATCAAGGCTAGAGATGATCAACACATTGGGCCTTGCGGAAAATGAAGTAATAGATATTACAGAGAGTTTGATAACGGCCGTTGAAGAGTGGCTGAACGGGCAGGGTCTTCATTTCGGAAAAAGCGCTTTTGGGACCCTGAAGAAAATGTTGGATGAAAATGGGGTTCAAAATACAGCGCTTGAGGATATAGCAAAAGAGGCGCTTCTGGTGGATATTTTTGTGGGTGCGAGCGGGCCCTTGACAGACGAGAAAATAGCGATATCAATGTTTTCAATGGACAAAGTGGCAGAACTTCATGGCCTCCAGACAAATTGTGCCCGTCTCAATTATGAGGATACTCTCAGCGCGGACGAATCTTTTATTACACTGCTGAATGTCAATCATTATGTAACGGTTTTATCGGTTACTGAAATAGAAGTTACTTATTGGGATAAGAATTTCGGAGAAAGCGGCGGAGAGGTAACTATCAGCCGTGTGGATTTCGAGGAAAACTGGCAGGGTAATGTTATTACAACTCAGGAAGTGAGTCCGGAAAAACTTTTATCGGATACTGAGGCAAAAAAGATAAAAGGGGCCTTTATCTTCAGTCTTATTGCGGGGATTATCGGGGCTATTTGCAGTTTCGGAGCAGCAGCCGTAGCTGCCGTTACTGCTGTTATAACAGTAGCAATAAAAGTTATCACCGTGGCAATAACGGGTCTTGTGGCGCTTATTGGCCAGATAGGGGCTGGTCTTGTTAATGCTGTGATCGGTTTGGGAAATATGCTCAAATTTGCCGGCAATGCTTTTCTCGGCTGGCTGGGTATCGGAGGAACAACTTCAGCTGTCGAAACAGGGTTTTCGATGAGTACATTAGTTACTGAGACATCTGCCACATTACTGCAAATTGATGCAGCAGGTGCAGCAAGTATTGGGCTTGAATCAATGGGGATCGATCCGATTATCTCAGATCTTGTGTTCAATTTTGTTACTGGCAGGATGATAAATCAACTTGCTGGTGGAATAGGCGAAGCATTTAAGACAGCTATAGAGTTCGATACATACTCAGACATGAGTTTGTTAGACCTGCATTTTGATGTGGAACCAGTATTAGAAGGAATGGAATCAATATCAACCTTTGACTTAATAGACGAGTCTCCAGCTCCTGAAACAGTGATAAGCTCAGCCAGTCAAAACATAATATCCGAACTTGCACGTTACGGTATTGAAATCACTGGAGAGGCAATTGGTATCAATTCTAATGTTTCATATTTGACAGGTGTGAATATTTACAATAGTTTGCACGCAGGATCAAATGGATTTGAAAATGCCAAATTTCATTTGAATGAAATAGATAATAGTTCTATCAATATTACAAAACTAGAAATTTCGTCTACTGTACTTGATCGTGCTGCACAAATTATTGGAATAGATCCTTTTGTGGCTTACCAATTAGCTTCTTCTGTAGAGTTGTTTTTGAAACCTGTATTTGAATCTGAGAATTTATTTAAAGATATATTTAAAAATATTGATTCAACGACATATTTAATAGCGGCTATTTTACAATTTGTTAGTGATGGACTGGGAGACATTGTAAGTGGGTACAATTTAAATGATTTTTGGAAAGGAGTTAATTATCTTAAAGATGTATATGAGGAAGGATATAGTGACCCAGAGGTTAGCTACAGTGATAATGGAAGGTATGCAAATATTGATTTAAACTTAGAGTGGCCGATTGAAGATATGTCCTCATCGGAAATTCTTTTTGATCTATGCCATATGTTTATAGGCGATATTGCAGGTTTCATGGATGAAGGAGTTTCAATAATTGAATCAGGCAGTAGATGGGCTGTCAATACTATGAAGGCAGCAGAAAAGAGAGTAGATTTATTTAATGAAGGCATTGAATTTGTGTATTGTGGGGGAGTCAATTCAGATGGATTAACGAGCGACCAATTAGAATTGTTTTATGACAATCTTAGTACAACGAAAAAAATAAGTGTTGGATTTAGCGCTGGAAGTATTGATGTTGTTAAATCATGGTTGGTGGGAGAGGAGATTAGCCCCGATTATTACATTTTGATCTCACCACAATTATCTCCCGAAGAAATGGAAAAGTATGCTATTGCAGCAGGGATACCTTTTAGCAAGATTATAATCGTTGATATAAATGGAGACATTCCTCGGCGATGGGGGAATGGATATTCATACAACAAAGATTCTTATGGTAATATGAAGTGGAATTATGTTAAATTATTAAGTGGTGGGAATTTAAGTAGGGATTCTGTAGATAACCATAGTGTTGTTGCAAAGGGTATAGTGGATTCTATAGAATATAATGAGATCGAAAAAAATGGAGTAATAGAAACGGGGGAAAAGTTAAGCGATATTTTGAATAGTATAATTGAAAAAGGGGAATGAGCTTATGAAAAGAATACTTATATTTTGTCTAGTATGTTTGCTTTTGGTCATTTTGGTTGTATCAATCCCGGCAACTCTTTATAGCTATTGGTTTTGGAAATCAAGAATTGATCCATCACTTTTAATAGATGCCGATGGGATTTATCGCGAATTGTCATCAGAAGAGCTAATAAGAAAAACGGGAAGCGTTGATCCCTTTAATCCTTATCCATCTGTTGCTATAGATATATTAGGTAGTCGCAAGGATATGGGTGCGGTGCCAAGGCTTATAGAAATATTGAATTCATGGAATCCACGGAGGAGAAGGACTGCGATAAGAGTGTTGGGGAAAATCGGTGATAAAAAAGCAATAGGTCCTTTGTTGAAAATTACAAAAGAATATAATGCAGATTCAATGGATTACAAATTAGCTGTTCGTAGTCTTGAAAAGCTTGGGTATGAAAAATAACCAATCTAACAACAAATCCTCCCATTAATGATGCTTGACAAAGTGTAAACTATAGTGTGTTCTTATATTGGAGATGTGATATGACCAAAAATATAAAATTAAAAGAATTAAGACCAAATCTCACTAAGATTATTGAAGAGGTAGATTCTAAGATGACCCGTTTTATCGTAACAAAGAGAGGGAAGCCGACTGCTGTGATAATGGCAATCGAGGATTACGAAAGCTTGCTTGAAACACTCGAGATACTTTCTAATGCTGGGCTTGGAGAGAAAATCAAAGCGGCAGAAGAGGATGTGAGAAAGGGAAACATTCAATCCTTAGACGAAATATACAAAAAACAGTAATTTACGTTATTTCCTCCAGGATATAGGGGAGAGGGCGATGAGGACGGTATAGATCTCAAGCCTTCCGAGGAGCATCGAGAGGCAGAGGACCCATTTCCCGGGGATCGGGATCCATGCATAGTTTTCCGCGGCGCCGATGCCTGATAAGCCGGGACCTATATTACACATTGTTGCGACAACCGATGTGACAGCCGTGGTAAAGTCACTTATCAGGAAGCTCATGACCGCCGAAAGGATCACGAAACATCCCAGAAAAAGCGCTATAAACCCTACGATATTCGCCACCTGTTTTTCTTTGAGTTCCTTCCCCGCTATTTTTATGGGTGAGATGAGCCTGGGCTGAATAAGTGTCTTGACCTCACGCCACGCGGTTTTGATGCCTATCATGATCCTTGTCATCTTTATACCGCCGCCGGTAGAACCGGCGCACCCTCCGAAGAACATCAAGACTACCAGCATGAAACGTATAAAATTAGGCCACATGTCCGAGTCAGCCGTTGAATATCCTGTAGTGGTCGTTATGGATACCACCTGAAATGTTGCATTACGTACTTTGTCATGGAATGAACTTATCTTTTTTTCTTGATCAGCTATTTTTTCCGCGAGCATGCTTCCGGCAATAGGTTCGCTGCGAAAACTTCTGGCGATCTGTTCCTTCGGAGCAAGACCACGCGTTTGAAGTACAAAAGCAGAGAGTATGATCGCTATTATGAGGACCGCGGAATAAAAACGGAACTCCCGGTTATTCTTTACGAGGTTCCATTTTCTGGCGAACAGGACCTGGTAATGAATGAGAAAGTTCATACCGGCAAAAAACATGAAAACGATGACGACCCAGTCAATATAGGCGCTTTTGTACGCTCCGATGGATGCGCTTTTCGTAGAAAACCCCCCGGTAGCCATGGTGCCGAAAGCGTGGCAGAGTGCGTCAAAAATGGACATGCCGCCGAAGTTAAGAAGTATCACTTCCACAAGAGTCAAGAGGGCATAAACCCCCCACAAGATCTTGGCGGTTTGGCCAATACGAGGCTGGAGCCTCTCGGAAGTGGGCCCCGGAACTTCGCCGCGGAACATCTGATAACTTGCTATACCGAAAGCGGGAAGTATTGCAAGGGCCAATGTTATGATCCCCATGCCCCCGAGCCAGTGGGTCATGCTCCTCCAGAAGAGTATCCCCCGGGGCAGCGCTTCTATGTTGGTCATAATACTTGCCCCGGTGGTCGTAAACCCGCTCATTATCTCGAAATAGGAGTCGGTAAACGCGCGGATTACCACGCTTGTCGTAACAGCCTCAGTCTGGGAGATAAAATAGAGGAACAGGGGCACAGAACCAAAGACGGTCAGAATGATCCACCCGAAAGTGACGATGGCAAAACCTTCTCGAATGCCCGTTCCGGTTAATTCATCACTGCCGATGAGTTTAAGAATGTTCCCGCAAATAAAAGATGAAACGATCGCGATAAGGAATCCAAGAAGCCTGTAGTCGAGAAGAATGGCGGGGAAGACTTTTGTCGGAATTTCGAAAAAAGCAATTGCTGCCGGAATAATAAGAACAAGAGCAAGGATCTCTAACAGTTTACCGACTGAAAATATTATAAAGCTTTTGCTCATAGGATATTATAGGGTTTGAGGTCAAGCGCCGTTTCCAAGGTCAAATGCTTTATTGACCAGATTAATATTTTTCTTAGGAGTTAAAACCATAACTTCATCGTTTTCCTGTATAACTGTGTCACCCCGCGGGATAATTACAGAGTTTCCCTGGATGATGCAGCCGACTATAATGGATTTCTTGAAAAATTTGTCAAGCTGCTGCAAGGATTTACCTGTGACAGGGCTGTCCTTTCCGGCTTTAGCACGCATGACCTCGATATCGGCGGTTTTCAGCTGGAGGTGCGTGCCAAGGGAACCCATCTGTATCTTTTCAATGATCGCGTTCAGAGTGATCTCCTGCGGATAAATAATATGGTCCATGCCAAGAGAGGTAAATAATGTGTCGTACCGCTTGTCGTCTCTCAGGGCAATAGCCATACCGGCGCCTTCGACCTTTGCCAGTAAACAGGACATAACATTATCTTCCGGATATTTACCCGCGGCGATAAAACAGTCGACATGTTTAATGTTCATCTCCTCCAGCATGTCACTTTTTGTGCTGTCGAGGTGGAATACCTCAACCCCATGAAGCATAGATGCTGCGATACGTCCATGCTCAAGATCGGGATCCGTCAGAATGACCTGTTCGCATAAAGGTTTCAACGCTTCAGCCAGGTGTATTGCCGTCAGCGTATCGCCTGAAACCACGATCTTTTTCATTTTTGAGATCTTGCGGTTAATAAGAGTGCAAAATGTCTTAAAGGATTCTTTGGGCATTATAGCCACAAACTTATCGCCGGGCAGGAGCTTTTGATCGCCCGTGGGGGGAAGGCTTCTTCCCGTCCGGACAATTACCACGAAAAGCATCGGTGAGTCTTCCGCCATGCGTCTTATCTGGGCAAGCGTTTTATGAGCTATCGGCATGTCCTTGGTTACCCGATAACCGCGAAGATAAACATCATTTGCCTGGAAATTTGCGGTTTCAATTACATCCGGGAGCTCCACATACTGGAGGACCCTTTTCATTACCTCCAGTTCGGGTTCGATCAGGCTGGTGACGCCCAGTTTTTCAAGGCTGACATTAGGAGTATTCTCGGTGTAGATATTAGATTTAACCCTGGCGATCCGTTTTTTAACGCCATTTTGCATGGCAAAGTTACAGACCAGGAGGTTGATCTCATCGCTGGGGGTAACAGCTATCACCAGGTCAGCTGATTTGATGTCTGCTTCATCCAGGACGGCCGGGCTTGAACCTGAACCCTCAACGACAAAAACATCAAGCTTGTTGTTGATATTTTCGCAAAGCTCTTTGTCCTTCTCGATGATCGTTATATAATGATTTAAACCGGAAAAATATTCCGCCAGACTGTATCCAACCATCCCGGCGCCAACAATAACAATTCTCATAAAAACTCCTTATAAAAATGCACCCCACATTATACACCGATTCTGAAACATATCAAAAGGGAAAAGTCAAAAATAGCCGTTTTTCCAGTTTTGCGCCTTGCCAATCTACGTTCCCTCGGGTATGATACTTGCATGAACGAAATAATGCTGACTTCAGACAGCGATATAAAGATATCCGTGAATCATTATTCCCTGCCCGGAAAGGAAGCAGCTCTTATTGTCTGTCCGGGGTGTTTTATGACGAAAGATGCTGCGGGTTTTCGGAGGATCTCAGAAGCTTTTACCGGCAGCTATGACGTTCTGGCAATGGATTTTAGGGGCCATGGAAGGAGTTCCGGATTATACACCTTTACGGCGAGGGAAACGGAGGATCTTTCAGCTGTTGTTAAATTCGCAAAAGAAAAATATTCCAGAATAGCTGTCATGGGGTTTTCTCTGGGGGCGGCTACGGCCTTGGTATACGCGGCTCGCTACAAGGACGTAGAGAGCGTTATAGCCGTAAGTGCGCCGACCGATTTTTTAAAAATAGAAAATCATTTTCTAAAAAAAGAAGCTGTAATTCCAACAGTGAAGAAGTTCGAGCCCGGGAAAAGCCCCAGTCTCCGTCCCGGAAATATCTTTCTTGATAAGGTTAAACCTATCGATGTTGTTTCCGGCATATCTCCGATCCCGGTCCTCTTTATTGCGGGGGACAAAGATCCGATCGTGCATCCTCATCACGCAGAGGAATTATATAAAAAAGCTATGATGCCGAAAGCAATTGAAGTTTTTGAAGGTGGATTTCATGCGGATGACATCTATATGCAGGAGGAGGAGAAATTTATCAAGGTATGCAAAGATTGGCTGAGTGATACGATAGGGAAGTGATGGAAAATTTTGATATTTTATTTGAAGGCATGAGCATCACGGTGTAAAATATAACAAAAGATGTGAAGGAGGGTCATGGCAAAAAACGCAATTATTCTATCTTTAATACTTGTACTATCACTGGCTACGACAGGATGCGCGCTTTTTCTGATAGGTGCCGGTGCGGCCGGTGGGATAGCTATCAGCAAGGATTCTGCCGAGCTTAATCTGGACAAGCCTTACGCAGAGGTGTATGAGGCTACCGTTGATGTTCTTGATGAGATGGGAGCTGTAAAGCTACAGGATATCAAGGCCGGTAGAGTGGAAGCGAGCGTACAGGGATCCAGTGTCACAGCAAAGGTAAAACGGATCACTGAAAAAACAACCGGCATAACGGTCAGCGCAAGAAAGAACCTGCTGCCGAATGTGGACATGGCAGTGAACGTTCTCAATAACGTCAACAATAAGTTCCAATAAGTTCCTGGGGATAAAAAATGAACAAAACGCGTTCCATCGGAAGATCCTTCCTGGGATTAGTGGTATTTTTCTATGGGATAATGCTCGCTTATATCTCATCGAAAGGGATACCGCTTTTCTACAGCGGCTTTTTCGAGGACAAATTTAACTTGATCCTTGTCGTAATACTCCTGCCGCTGGCATTAGGTTATATTTTCAGCGGAACAGATATATTAATGATGAAGGAGCGAGGCAGAAAGACGTTATTTGTAGTATCTCCGGTGACCCTGATTTTATTCACAGCAGCTGTCATATATTCTTTGATTACCGGAACAGGAGTTTCGGTAGATGCCTCGACCATCTCGATAATGGTATTACCGATAATTTTTGTGTTTTTTGTCACCAGACTAAAGTGATATTATAAATAAAAAGCCCCGCACCAGTTAAGCGCGGGGCTTTTTATTGTGATACAGTTTTTGAGGTCTATTATTTGTCTGCTTCGGAAAAGGCATCCCACGGCCATTCCTGGTCAAGCCTGTAACCTACGCTATCAGCAGGAGTTGGGAGGAATGCGGTTAAAAGCTGTGTCATACCGTCCCATTCACGGCTTGCGAAGTACCAGAGCCCCTTCATAACTCCGGTAGAAGGTTCATCCATTCCGGCTGCCTGCCGGAACTGGCCCGGGATTTCCAAAAATCCCAGAAGAAGATTACTGAATCCCATTCCGGCTTTTTTACCCATAGCTTCAAATCCGTTCTTCTTGATCGTTACCTCAGGCGTGCTTTTATCCCAGACATATTCACTATCAAGGTGTATGCCAAGTTCTTCAGTGTTCAAGGGGTCTGCCGCCCAGAAACCTACAAGATCAGAGAACCCGGAGAAAGTCCGGCCAAGCGAGTGGGTAAGTCCTAAGAAAAAGCCGGCAGCTACACCGCCGATCTTATTGTTTTCGTTACCCATGAAACCATTTTTCCAGCCTTTCGAGATCTGAACGGGAAACTCTCCGAATCCCGTAAAAGTGTTTACCATGCCCCTGCCGAATTTTGCACCCATACCATTGACGGGGTCTCTGCTGGTTTGAGCGTAAGAGACAACAGTTGTCGCCAGAAAAAAAGAAATGA
>JABMSC010000012.1 GCA_013204685.1 Candidatus Omnitrophota bacterium
ATCCAGAGTTCCCTGGCCTTGCCCAGGAGGTAATTATAAAATTCCTCCTTGGTGATCCTCTTGGTCTTGAATCCCACTGTTTTGCCGATCAGTTCCCTCATCTCCTCTTTCGATAATTTATCTTTCATCTCGTCGACAAGGACGCTTCTTTCGGTATCGGCCCTCTTGAAATCTATCTTTTCCTCAAGCTCCATTGCCTGGTCCAGGAGGTACAGGTTCGGATAGCCCTTTATGCTGATCCCTGACCCTTTGGCTTTGTCTATAAGGAACGTGAGGTAGTCCTGGAAATCCAGGTTGCCGGCTTTGTAGGCGCTGTACTGCATGTCAAGCTTTAACAGTTCCGGTGTGTAAATATGGCGCTTCAGGTTGTTGAGTATATGGGAAAGCTCACCCAGATATTCATCGACTTCGGGCTTGTATTTAAGGGAATCTCTGTACACCTTGAGGTTTGACATGTAGAGATCTTTGTCTTCTATGCCCCAGAGCATGACCCTGTCGGGATTGTTTATGGCGTAAAATTCGGCGCCATTGACTTCGCCTTTCTCTACAAAGTAATCAGCCACCTCGCGGCGTATATCCTCGCCGCTTATATCCGTAAATATGCTCAGGTCATAATTTCCCACTCCTCCCTCAAGATTTATCACCCCGACCCCGTATTCCTTATTCAGATAATCTATAATGGCGGAGATCTTGTACTGAGCGAAACTGTTACAGTGGGCATCCTGTATATGCACAATAACTTTATCGGAATCGCCCTTAAATAAATATTTAACCTCACCCAGGTGGGCCGGAATGGCAAAAGTATCCACATTGAGACTGGCAAACCGCCCCACCATCATCTCCTCGTAAACATCGTACGGAGCTTTTCCCGCATCCACAACAGCTCCTGCATCCGCCAGGACATGTGTAATGAGAAAAACCGCGATAACCGCCGAGGTCGCTATTTTCCTCATTATTATGTGTTTGCCAAAACATCCACTAAACATCACTTTTCACCTCTTGTTTATCCCGGGGTTAAATCCCCGGCTACATTCTCATACACCGCGCGCTCTTAACCCCTGACAATCCCCGGTGTTTGAGCGAACACCGGGGATTGTTTTGGACAGGTGTTTCGTAAATCGGGTAGCTCTGGCCGCTAATTTAACACCTAAGCACCTCCTTGGTTTTTGTGCTTTTAGGCTCCCGATCATCGATAACACCCGGGGTTTTTTTATTATAATGACCTCCTTATTACCGCTTCTGCATCCATAAGCTCCTTGATCTCCTGGTAATTGAATTTCACCATATCCATCCAGTACTTATTATTAAATAGTCCTTTAATTATTTCTCTTGGGGACAGACCTCTGAATTTTTCCGGATTCGTCACCATATTAAGAAGCATCCCCTTAAGCACCTCGCCTATTTCCTCGCGCCTGTCCGCGTCCACAGCTCTATCTCTTTCACAAAGACCCATGCCGAATGGAGCAAGAAAACCAAGAATGTTGCTCTCCTGAATATCCGGATCAGGAAGAAAACTTCCGTTTACAACTCCGGTCTCTCCGGTAATATTATCCTTCGAAAAGACTTTTAGGAATTTTTCTACCTTGTCCCGGGCTGTATTATCTTCATCTTTTCCTTCATTATCAGTAAAAATGATCACACGTGCCATCGGATCTATGAAACTCTCACGATCGGCGCCGGCTTCTCTGAGACTATCAACTTCTTCGTCGGGCTTGTGCATCAGTCCACGGATTTTGGCCTCCAGTTCTCCTTCTCCTTCTTCCGGCATATCAAAATCAGACATATCATCTGCGTTGTAATATATAATATGTACATTCGCATACTTCTGCAGGGCCCTTTGCAGCTCTCTTTGGATGCGATTCCTGGGGTTCTGCTGGAGAAGCAGCTGCTTATCCGTAGCTGGAACCAACATAATGGTAGCATGCTGTGAGAAAGCGCCGTTTTTCAGAAAATTCCCCGCCCTCGTATACCCAAGAATTTTTCTGGCGTAACTGGATACCACGGCAATACGTACGCCCTGTCCAAGGGTTGTGTCAATTTCATCTCTTTCTACAAGGCCGGTGAAAAGTGTCATCATACTGTCAAAATCCATTTTTTCCAGGCGCTCGTACATTTCAGTACTAGACAAGGGCATAAGCTCCGCGATCGCTTTATTCAACCATGCGTCGCCGGCCAGAAATTCAGTTACAGCCGCACCAACTCCCGGCACAACTGCCGCAGTGGGTGCAACAGGTCCGATCACGCCCAGTTTAGCCGTCGGTGTCGGCGGCGCTTGACGCAAAAATACATCCAGTTTTTTGCGTGCTTCCTTGGCTGCTACCATCAGGTATGCTAAAGATTCTATAAAATCTTCATGATCAATACCAAAAGCCGCTTTTGTCATCACCACGCCAGACGCCTTATTTGGAATATCAACGGCCCCCGGCAACTTCCAATCTGCAGTCATGAATTGTCTATAAAACTCATAGAGCGGTATGCTTATTTCTTCACGGGATTTTTGTAGCATCTCAGGAAGTTCTTGTGCAAGCTCTCCTACCCTTTCCATATTGCCGTTTGCCTCTGCATTTATCAATTCGCCAAGCTTTCCGTCGAAAGCTCTTATCTTTTCCAAATCTGCCTTTTCTAGCTCAGCGGGTTCGGGCGCCGGGACTGCCGGCGCAACAACGGGAGGCGCTACTTCGGGAGTTACCTGCGGCGCGGCGGGGGCGGTGGGCTGTGAAGCGCGGCGCGAGACCTCGTCGAAAACATCAGATAACCGCCCGCTCAGATCATCCAGCCTTCTCGCAAACGCATCCTCATCAAATGTTTCGCCTTTTCTGACGGCGCTTACTAAAGACGGGGTCTTGGCATACCCTGACGATCTCGCAAGGACAAAGAGCTTAACGGGCCTCTTGATGCCCAGGAGGAATTCGCGCATCTCATCGATCTTGGCCGTCACCGCATCCTCACCCTCCTCAAAGGGGAAGTAATCGTAGCAGACTGTTATTACGATGGGGCCCTTGGAGGAATTGATGTCCTCCAGCCATTTTGCGCGTTCGGCCGCATCATGTTTCTCGGGGTTTACCCATATATATTTCCCTATATACTTTTTATCCATGGCATATCTCGCCCAGCGCCCCTCCGCCTGAGCGTTATCCAGCGCGACCGCGTCCTCGTGATAATCGAAATTTACGCACACGCTATCTCGAATACCCATAGTTTCCATGAACGATACGATACTGGCGTGGTTCTCTATGACATGCGCCGGGACCCCTTCGTCGAGCAAAATGGACCTAATCGGGATCATCACCTCGCCTACTACCATTTTTTGTGTATCCGGCGTCGTAATGGTCCTTAAATATTCCGTATAAGCCGCACGGGTTATCGCCAAATCCTTCCCTGCAGCGACATCTTCTATAATCCGCCTCGTTACTTCGACGTAGGCTTCCACGGATCCCGGCTGTCCGACCTTATACCACTCAGGCCCGTATTTATCGGCTATGGTCTTTATGATATTATTAATAGAATCTATTATTTCCAGGTTCGAAGGTTGCTTTGCACCTTCCGGCGCGGCGGCTACTTCGGGCGGGCGGGGCGCTTCCATTCCGGGGAACGTAATGAATTCCGAACCTACTCTTTGATCTGTTGGCTCCGAGCCCCAGGGTGGATCTGTTGGCTTTGGCTTCGAGTCCATGTAGTAAATTCTGACCACGCCGTTGGCCTGAATTGACACTTTGGTCACATCGCCTATGGGGTTCAACCTCTTTTCATAAACAGCCTTGCCCACTTCATTTTCGGTCATGTGGGCATAAATATGCGGCTCCGGAATGCCCAGATCATCACGTAAATATTCCATCAGGCCATGTATGTATTTCCACTGCAGATCGGACAAATCGGTGGTTGTTCCGCTTGTGTGCGGCCCGCGGATTATAATGAAGCGGTTCCCGGGCTCCTCCAGGAAGCTTTTGATCCCCATAAGGCTTCGCTCAGTAAAGGAGAAGGCCGTATCCAGATGAGAGACCGCGACAGGAAGGCCCTTCTCCTTAAAAACAACCATCGCCATACAAGTTGCCAGCAGAATAGAATAATCCTTTCCCGGTTCGACAGGCATAGATTTGTCCATCCCCATAATATGACTATGAGGTATGTAGGGTTCAACCTCCCCGGCGCCTGTATCACGGATATGAAATCCCTTAACGACCCTTACCGGTGCTTCGGCAACAACGGGGGCTTCGGCCGGGGCAGCGACCGGTACCGGTGAAACTTTTTCGACAAGTCCGGGCGCTGGTGGCACTATGATCCTCGCAACATCGTCGGTTTCAACCGCTTCTCTGGCCAACTTCTTCCGTTTCGCCTCCTCCACGTGCTCCTTAACAAGATCTATCGCCCTGTCGAACGGAACATAATAATCACTTCCGTAAGGTTTACGGCCTATTGTCGTTCGATCATCATTGAAATGTATAGTGATCCCCGGTCTGTCCGCGAAACCTCCTACATGTCCGACAACACCCGGATATGCCGCTTCGATCTCTATCTCCAGTGCTTCCAGACCGGCAACGGCGGCCTTCCGCTGCTCTTCAAGCATATCCAGATGCTCGCTAACGGCGCTTTCTATATCTTCAAATTTCGTGCCGGCAGCAGGGTGAATAGTCTCTCTATCCCAGAAAACTATCCGCCATCTGCCGTCGGGCTGCTTCCGGGTCAAGTCCAAGTCGAATAACTGAGGCTTTCCGTCCATCAGCCTGATCATCTC